>JBGTCQ010000213.1:0-14807 GCA_041748755.1 Chroococcidiopsidaceae cyanobacterium
AGTCTTGACTTTGAGAAGCGGATTGATTTTATGCGTAGTACCGTAATTGAGATGGGTGCTAAATCCTAAATAGGCACTGGCGTTTAGTAGGGGTGGATGAACTGCCCCTACAAATAAGCAATTAATGAATATGTTGCTATAAACGAGGATCAACGGGTTCACTTTCCAGCGCCAGAATGCCGAAAACACATTCGTGGACACGACGTAACGGTTCGTGGTGAATAAAACGTTCCAATGCTTCAATGCCGAGAGAAAATTCTCTCAGGGCAAGCGATCGCTTCCTTGACAAACCACGCGATCGCAGTCTTACCAAATTCTCAATAGCTGTATATTCTGCACCATAAATAATCCGCAGATATTCTCGCCCCCGACACTTCACAGCTGGCTGCACTAATCCCCGCCCCTTAACTATAAAGTCAAATGGCTTGACTACCATTCCTTCGCCACCGTGACTGGTAAGTTCTTGCCACCATTCAATTCCAGACTCCTGACTAGCTACATCAGTGACATCCACTAGTTTGTAAGATGTTGGTAGTAATAACGCTATGTCTGACTGGCAAATCGTTGTGACTCGTTCCATGTGCCATACATGATCTTTATCGGTGTGAACAGCGCCTTCTGTTGCTAAAATGTGGAACGGTGCAAGCTTCAAGTCATCTACAGAGTCAACCTGCCAGCAATAACGTCTGTAGGCATCGACGTATTGAGCAGCCATTTGCGATCGCTCTTGGTAGTGGCACAATTGCGAACTAACATCAATTAAGCGTGCAACTGCTTGTTCTAATACAGACACAGCCTCACCCAACGCGGCACGAGCAGCAGAACCAACTGCCGCATATTGTCGCTGTAGCAGTTCTTGAGCTTTTGCAGACCAAGGCATTATTTCACAGTCCAAACATACCCAGCTAGTATTGAATTCTGCCCAAAATCCAGATATTTCTAACGCTGCTTGCAGTTTTGTCAATACTTGGGTTTCTATAACTGGATTATCAAAGAAGCGCCTACCAGTGCGCGTATAACAAATACCAATCCCTTCATCAACGACACCGAAACGGTTACGAGCAGTTTCCTCGTCGCGGCAAACAATCACAACGGCGCGTGAACCCATGTGCTTTTCTTCGCAGACTACTTTGGACACACCTTGCTTGCGGTAATAGGAAAAGGCTTCTGCTGGATGTTCCAATAATCCTAATTGGGCTGAAGTCTCACACGGGGACATAGTGGGTGGCAAGTAGATCAGCCATTTGGGATTAGCAGCGAAACGGCTCATCACTTCTAGAGCAGCGATCGCATTTTCTTCCCGAATCGTGATATTTCTGTGCAGTTGGGTAGTAATAATCCGCTTACCCAAGACATCTTCTAAATCCAAAACATCGTCCAACTGCTGTTGGGCAGTAAGAGGCTTTTCTTTTGCCTCTTCAGTAGGTAGAAAAGGCTTTGCAGATTCACAGTAAATCTGAGCAGCTGGAACTGAAACTAATTCTTTTTCTGGGTAACGCAGCGCTGTCAGCTTACCCCCGTAAACGCAGCCAGTGTCTATGTTAATTGTACCGTTGAGCCATTCCGGTTCTGGTACTGGTGTATGCCCATAAACTGCGATCGCTTTACCCCGATATTCTGCCGCCCAGTTGTAACGTACAGGTAAACCAAATTCATCAGTTTCACCCGTCGTCTCTCCATACAAGGCAAAATCGCGCACCACGCGAGAACCGCGCCCTTGCAGTGCCTCTTTCATCCCCGCATGAGACACAACCAGTTGACCACTATCTAAGACGTAATGGCTAATTAGAGAATCTAGAAAATCAGCTATTTCTTTCGAGTAGCTAGAGCGTACCTCCTCTGGCAAAGCATCAATTTCCGCAAGGCTTTTATCTAAACCGTGGGTAATCTGCACATTCTTACCCCGCAACTTACGCATCAGCTTCATGTCGTGGTTCCCCGGAACACATAAAGCGTTGCCGATTTCAACCATGTTATGAACAAGTTTGAGCGTGTCTAAGATGCGCGGACCTCGATCTACTAAATCGCCCAAAAAGACTGCTTTGCGTCCTTGAGGATGGCTATAAACAGCACCACTCCAAAAAGACTCATTGGCAGGAGGAGCGGTAATCTTATAACCCAACTGTTGCAGGAGTGCTTCAAGTTCATCACAACAGCCGTGAACATCACCAATAATATCGAATGGCCCGTGTTCATGCTTGCGGTTATTCCATAGCGGTTGGCGCTCAATTGTAACTGCTGCAACTTCTTCTAGGGAATTGAGGACATGGACATAGCGGAAGCCTTCGCGTTGGAGATGACGTAGCGATCGCTTCAGTGATTGGCTTTGCCGCCGTACAACGTGAGCACCGAAATTACGCTCAGGACGCTGCTGGTTTCTGTCGTGGCATAGTTGTTCGGGTAGGTTGAGCGCGATCGCTACTGGCATACAGTGATACTCACGCGCCAAGTTTAAAAGCGGTTTACGATCCTCTGCTTGGACATTCGTAGCATCAACTACGGTCAATTTTCCCGCTGCCAACCGTTTAGCAGCTACATAATGCAGTAGCTCGAAAGCATCTTTAGTTGCGGACTGGTCATTTTCATCATCAGAAACCAATCCTCGACAAAAATCCGACGATAATATCTCAGTTGCCTTGAAGTGTTTGCGAGCAAAGCTAGACTTACCGGAACCTGAAGCACCGATGAGGACAACCACAGAGAGTTCCGGAATAGTGAGTTTCATAAGGTAAACACCCCCATTTGTGTCGGCGCTCCTACCTCTGCATCCTCCAACCCTATCGGCACAAACCGCACAGAGTAGCCAAAGCGTTCTGCAACTTGATTTGCCCACGCTTGAAATTCTTGGCGTGTCCACTCAAAACGGTGATCTTTGTGCCGCAAGTGTCCAGCAGGTAACTCAAACTTAACGTTGTATTCCACATTCGGCGTTGTGACTAGAGCGATCGCAGGTTTGGCAAACTCAAACAGCACCCGCTCAAAAGCAATTAGACGTGGTTGATCCAAATGTTCGATTACCTCAATCACAGTTGCAGCATCATATCCACTCAGCCGCTTGTCACGGTAAGTCAAAGAACCTTGGATTAACTTAATCCGCTGTTGCTGCATCGGGGGCAAACGGTCTAAATGCAGCCGCTCTTGGGCAATTTGTAGGGCGCGGTAAGATACATCTACTCCAATAATTTCCTCAAAGCTCTTATCTTGCAGTAGCGCTTTCAATAGCCGTCCTTCACCACAACCTAAGTCAATCACCCGCTTCACCTCACGCTGCTTGAGTGCTGCCACAACAGTATCAAGGCGCTGTTGGTTGAGGCTAATTCGCTCCTCAACTGCTTCTTCCTGCTCATGCTTCTCTTGGGTGCTGTCAGGATCTAGATTGCTTTCCTCAATTAGTTCTAAAGCTGTACGCACTAAATGTCTCTGACGTTTCAAGTAACGCTTGGTAATCAGATTTTGCTCTGGATGGGTTGCTAGCCAACCTGCACCGTGACGCAATAGCTTATCAACTTCTTCATCACCCACCCAGTAGTGTTTTTCATCATCTAGGACTGGGATCAAAACATAAAGGTGGGACAACAGATCCTGTAAGCGGACAGTGCCTTGTAGTTCAACTGTAAAGTAAAAACTTTCGCCCCACTCTGGGAACTTTTCATCCAAGGCGTGACACTGAGCGGTAACAATGTATCCCAGAGGTTCAAACAAACGTCGCAAAAAGTCTTCGCCGCCACGACAAGGTAAAACAGCTAGCTTTGCGGTTAAGGGGATAGCGGTTTCTGCCAGTTCTGGTTTGTCTTTGCTACGTCCGGCTAAGGCAGTACCAAATACTTGCGCGATCGCTACACTTAAAAATGAGGAAGCAACATAAGGGCGATCATTCACATATTGTTCTAGTGCTTCCCCTTCTCCGCGTCGTTTCCGCACTAATCCCACCGGATCAACATCTAAAAGCATTGCAGCTGTGCAACTCTCAGCACTTGCTTCTGGATAAAATACGTGAGCTTTACCAAAGGAAAGTTCAAAGGACTGTAGCCGATCTGGGTGTTTGTGTAGCAAGTATCCGAGATCAGTTGCAGGTGAATGAGTAGTGGCGATCGTCAGTAGCATCCGTTTGATATGGCGTGGTAACTTCTAAACTGCCACAACAACTACTAATTAGCCCAATACAATATAAAGTATTGTTGCAACTTTCTTGTATGTGCCGTCTGCTTGGCTACGTTGGTCCACCGATTTCTCTGGACTACTTGTTGTACAAACCAGAACACTCACTAATTGTCCAGAGTTATCAACCCCGTGAGATGAATTCTGGAGTAGTTAATGCTGATGGCTTTGGCGTTGGCTGGTATCATCCGCAAAAAGATGTTAACCCCTTCACCTACAAGAACTTACTTCCGATTTGGAATGATGTTAACCTGCCGAATTTGAGCCGTTATGTTGAGTCGGGGTGCATGCTGGGATACGTCCGCAGTGCAACTGCTGGTCAAGCGGTGGATATAAGTAACTGCCAGCCTTTTGAGTACGATCGCCTGTTATGTATTCATAATGGCAACATTGAAAACTTCAAGCAGACACTCTTGCGACCAATTTGCGATCGCCTTAATGATGTCACCTACCAGTCAATTAAAGGCAGTACCGATTCTGAACATATTTTTGCTCTAGTAATCAATGAGTTGCAAGCAAATCCTGCTGCTACTCTAGAACAAGCATTGCAAACTACATTGCTAACCCTAGAAGAATTGGCGCAGTCTCATCAAGTGAAAGCCTCTGCCAATATGATCTTAAGTGACGGACAACATTTAATTGCCTCTCGTTTTGCTACTGGTACAGAAACTCCATCTCTATACTGGTTGCGGGACGATCCAGCATTCCCAGAAGCGGTAATTATTGCTTCGGAACCTTTATTTGAAGGTAGTTGGCACCGTTTCCCTGAAAAAAGTATTCTCAGTGTGGGAGAAGATCTTGAGATCCAAATCAATCAAATCCGGTTGTAGAGACTCGATTCGTCCTCAAGAGACGTTAGCCCAGCTTAAGGAAATAATCGCTGATGCTATGCACCAGTGCCGACTGGGAACGCTAGATTTGTTCAAAGGAATAGACTATGCTACGTTTTGCCACCAAGCTCATCCAGACTTTAGCCCTGCGGGATGGCATTTAGGTCACATTGCTTATACCGAGTCATTGTGGCTATTAGAACGCGGTGCAGGGATGCCGCCTTCATTCCCCCAGTACCGCCAGTTGTTTGTTGCAGATGGTTTGCCGAAGACACAGCGCGTTCAGTTACCGCCATTGGCAGAAATTCTCCATTACCTGGAAACAGTGAGAGAGCAAGCTCTGAGTTATTTGGAAACAGTTGATTTAGACAAGCAAGAACGCTTATGGCGCTGGTTAATTCAGCATGAAAGTCAGCACGGCGAAACTATTGCTTTTGTGCTGCAATTACAGCGGTGGGGAGTGGGGAGTAGGGAGAGACAGGGGGACAAGGGGACAAGGGGAACTCGGGGCCCCCACGTTAGCGAAGCGGGGCGAAGCCCAGTGGGGATTAGGGGCGAAGGGGACAAGGGGACGGGAGGAATACTTTATCCTTCTCAACCTTCTGATATTGATCAGATGGTTGAAATTCCAGCGGGGGAATTTGAGCAGGGGAATGAATCAATTGATGCATTAGATAATGAGCGCCCAGTTCATCGGATAAACCTTGAGACTTACTGGATTGACCGTTACCCTGTCACTTGTGGGCAGTACCGTTCGTTTATGGAGGCGGGAGGGTATCAAAACCCTAGCTGGTGGTCTGCTGCTGGTTGGGAATGGTTGCAGTGCCAGCAGGTGACACAACCGCTGTACTG
This sequence comes from Chroococcidiopsidaceae cyanobacterium, assembly GCA_041748755.1. Lineage (GTDB taxonomy): Bacteria > Cyanobacteriota > Cyanobacteriia > Cyanobacteriales > Chroococcidiopsidaceae > JAHHHE01. The sequence continues at coordinate 5,841 of JBGTCQ010000213.1, forward strand.
GGCAGATCATCTATGTTGGACTAATCACCCAGTCTGCGGTGTTAGCTGGTATGAAGCAGAAGCTTATGCTCGGTTTGATGGTAAGCGACTACCTACAGAAGCAGAATGGGAAAAAGCAGCTGGTTGGGACGTAGAGAATGGAGTGCGTCGTACTTATCCTTGGGGAGAAGCGGCATTAGACAGCGATCGCACTAATTACGACAATCTATTTAGCCAAACAACGCCAGTTGATGCCTACCCAGCTGGGCAAAGTGCTTATGGTTTGCACGATACTCTTGGTAATGTTTGGGAGTGGACAACTTCTGTGTTCCAAGGATACGAAGGTTTTGAGAGTTACCCTTATGCTGGATATTCCAAGGTTTATTTTGATGGGCAACACCAGATTTTAAAAGGAGGCAGCTGGGCAACTCGTCCTTGGGCGCTACGCTGTAGTTTTCGCAACTGGTATTATCCCAACGTGCGCCAAATTCTCGCGGGATTTCGCTGTGCTAGAAGTGAGATGTAAAAATTTGGTTTATCAGGGAAATTCCCAATTAACAAGCGTAAACATCAAACAATCTGGCTCAAGCATGATTTTATCCGTCATGGCTTTGTGTTTTACTGGCTGACGGTTGTAATCAAGTTATTTGGAGGTGGCGTTTATGGCTTACCCCTGTGGGGTCACAACTCCAAAGTGCCAAGTAAAGGAAGATTAAATGTCAATATCTAAGGCTGTAAGCAGTAATTCTGCTGACGCAATTACGAGACGCTTGCAGATACAGCATTTACTTAATTCAACACCACTATCACCCAATCATCTAATTAATGGTAGTGATGCGATCGCTGGATTAACTCAAACGCCAAAATCACTCCCTGCGCGTTACTTTTACGATGATCGTGGCTCTGAGTTGTTTGAGCAAATTTGTGAGTTACCTGAGTATTATCTGACGCGCACAGAAACAGCGATTTTACAAAAGTGTGCCAGTGAAATTGCGCTGCTCACCGATAGTTGTGAACTTGTAGAACTTGGTAGCGGCAGTTCAACCAAAACCCGTATCCTGCTAGATGCTTATCATCAACTCGGCTCCCCCTTGCGATATATACCAATTGATGTTAGTGCTGGCATCTTAGAAACCAGTGCGCGGCAGCTACTAGCCGATTATGACTCGCTCCAAGTTCACGCTCTGGCAAGCACTTATGAACTGGCGCTGCAACAATTAATACTGCGTCAGCTACCCAGCCGAATGATTTGTTTTATTGGTAGCTCATTAGGCAATCTCACTCCTCAAGAGTGCGATGTCTTCTTCTCGCAGATTATATCTGCCCTGGATATAGGGGAGTATTTCTTACTAGGAATAGACTTGCAAAAGCAAAAACACCTATTGGAAGCAGCCTACAACGACAGCCAAGGTGTCACAGCGGCGTTTAATCTCAATATGCTGGAACATCTAAATTGGCGTTTTGAGGGTGATTTTAACACCACACAATTTGAACACTGGGCATTTTATAATGAAACCCAGCATCAAATTGAAATGCATTTACGGAGTTTGCGATCGCAGACTGTACAATTACGCGCCCTAGATTTGACGGTTGAGTTTGAAAGGAGCGAGACAATCTTAACGGAAATTTCCCGCAAATTTGACCTGAATACAATCCAACAAGAACTTTCAAGCCAAGGTCTAAAACCACTCCGAGTTTGGACAGATCCAAATCAGTGGTTTGGTTTATTACTTTGCCAGCTGCAACCATCAGCATCATTAAGAGGGACTAGAGGCTAGGGGCTAGGGACTAGGGAATCCCCATAATTAAAATTAGGAGATTTAATATTGATTCCTATGTCTGGCGTACTATGCACAAAGAGAGCATAAATCTTGTAACTTTATTCCATGTTTAAAAATGCACACGAGTGAAACAACCTACGGAGCGCTTGTTTTTGTTTATTCCCCTAGCCCCTAGTCCCCAGCCCCTAGCCCCTTCTAAGGCACACCAGCTAATTCTAATAAACCAGCCCGCCAGCTAGCAAGATCAGCCAAAGCGCGATCGCGGTAAGCCCCATAGCGTTCCTGCTTGTTCTTAATTCTCTCTCCCAGTTCCGGTAAAATGCCAAAGTTAGGCGGCATTGGTTGAAAATGTTTGGGCGAGGCAGAACTGATAAATTCAAACAGCGCTCCGCTCATCGTCGTTGCAGGTAGCATCAACGGCTGTTTACCCAAAACTAACCGTGCTGCATTCGTTCCCGCCAACCAGCCACCAGCAGCCGCTGCTGTATACCCCTCAGTCCCAACTAGTTGCCCAGCTGCTAATACAGTGGAATGTTGCTTAAATTGCAGCGTCGGTTGCAACAACTGCGGGGCATTAATGAAAGTGTTACGGTGCATCACCCCCAGCCGCACAAACTCCGCATTTTCCAAACCAGGAATCAGCTGAAACACCCGCTTTTGCTCACCCCAGCGTAAATTTGTCTGGAATCCCACCATGTTCCACAGCTGACCAGCTTTATCTTCTTGCCGCAGCTGCACCACTGCATAGGGACGTTGCGACTGATTTTCGGGGGCGCGGAAATCTCCCTTACGCGCATCAAACAACCCCACAGGCTTCAGCGGACCATAGCGCATCGTGTCTTCCCCACGCTGCCCTAGTTCTTCAATTGGCAGACAGGCTTCAAAGAATTTAGCTGTTTCCCGTTCAAAATCCTTCAGTTCTACTTGTTCGGCAGCACAAACTTCTTGCCAGAATTGCAGATACTGTTCACGGTTCATTGGGCAGTTGAGATAAGCAGCGTCTCCTTTGTCGTAGCGAGAGGCCAGAAAGGCGATATCGCGGTTAATTGATTCTCCCACCACAATCGGGCTAGCAGCATCAAAAAAGCTGAGGTATTCCATCCCCGTAAAACGCTGCAAATCTTCTGCTAGTTGGGGACTGGTTAAAGGGCCAGTAGCTAAAACAACAATTCCTGCGGGAATTTCATTGACTTCTCCGCGACGGAGTTCAATCAACGGATGACGCGAGAGAGTTTCAGTCAAATCGTGGCTGAATTGTCCCCGATCTACAGCTAGCGCCCCACCAGCAGGGACAGCGTGTTCATCAGCTTTGGATAGTACAATCGAACCTAGCTGGCGCAGTTCTTCGTGCAATAGACCAGCAGCGCGATCGCTCGACTGGGCCCCAAAGGAATTACTACACACCAGTTCTGCCAACTGTTCCGAGTGATGGGCAGGACTAAACCGATGCGGTCTCATTTCATGCAAAATTACTGGCACTCCAGAAGAGGCAATTTGCCACGCTGCTTCTGTTCCAGCCAATCCACCACCTATAACTTGAATCGGCTCCATCACAATTACTCCAGTATTAAATCCCCTGCTTTTAAGTATGGGGATTTCCCTAGCCCCTAGTCCCTAGCCCCTAACCCCTCTTAATCCTAGCTTTTTAAATCTGCAACAGCTGAGTAATAAATTTAGGTGCTGGCAGAATAATGATGACTAACAGACCTAGTGCTAATAACCCCAAGATGTCGCGCTTATTATCTAATTCACTAACATCATTTAGGGCAGGTTCATCGGCAATGGGCATAAAGAATAGGATAATCGCCCACACCAAAAATCCAGACTGAATTAAAGAAAGCCCCAACAACAAAAATCTAGCGATTTGACCGATCGCTATAGCTGTTCGTTGCCCAAACATTGCATGGACAATGTGACCACCATCAAGTTGTCCTACTGGCATCAAGTTCAAAGCAGTCACAATTAGCCCTAAGAAACCTGCTAAAGCGACTGGATGCAGGTCAATTGCTTTGTCTGCCGTCAGCTGAGTACCTAGCGCTAGTCTACTAAGAAGTGTTAGTAACAGGGAATAGCTGGGGTTGAGAGCATCGGGGTCTAACATTTCCGGCTGCTCAGGTAGTGGGACAACAGTAGAATGAGCCAGACCCCACATCAGCAGCGGCAAAGTCACTACAAAACCTGCTAACGGGCCAGCAATGCTAACGTCGAATAAGGCTTTGCGGTTTGGTACAGGCGATCGCATTTGAATAAATGCTCCAAATGTTCCCAGGAAAAAAGGTATGGGAATAAAGTAGGGCAACGTCGCCCGAATTTTGTAGAACCGAGCCGTCAGGTAGTGACCGAGTTCGTGGATGCCCAAAATGGTCATCAGTGCTAGAGCATAAGGCAACCCACTTAACAGCACAGCTGGGTTAGATTCTAGGGTAGCAATATTAGCGTTAGCAATCCCCACTCCAACCAAAGTGGTAGTAAACACAGTTGCTGCTAGTAATCCCAGTGCCAATCCAGGTCGCGTTAACTGCTGCTTAGTTGGTCCAGTTGGCTGGGAATTAGGAACAAGGGCAAAGAAGGGTTTGCCACTCCCACCGTCTTGAAAGACAACCACAAAGCGATCGCCAAACTGGGCCTCAATATTTTCTCGAATCTTCTGGTAAGCAACTGTTGGTGTTGTTTTTAGTTGCCCCCGACAGATGACGGCTTGCGGTCGATACTCAATGTTGTGGATGTAGTAGATAGACCAGGGAAAACAACTCCGCAGCTGGGTTTCTTCGGCTTGATCAATAGGACGTAACGACGAAGCTTCCGGTGTTGCTTGCGGCGGCGGCGTCAGGGATTCTGAAACTTGATTTTGAGCTTGTGCTGCCTTTGGTAAGTCCTTACGACCCCATTGAATTAGCAGCCAGTATATAAAGGGGCAAATGACGAACGGACCAATTACCAATGCGATTGGCAGAGGTTGGTTAGGACCATACTTTGCAGTCCACGCACTCCAGATTAGTGCTGGTGTCATCAAAACGAGCCACAACATCCAGACTGGTGTTCGCGTGATTCCAGCAACACTACGCTGCACAAGTAAATAAGTAAAAAGTCCTATGAGGAGAAGAAACCAAAATTCCATGCTATTTTCAGATAATTTGAGAGATATGTCTCGTTTGTCGTATTAGTACATCTACCGATAAAGACAAGCTGTATATCAAAACCTGATATTTTTTCCAACTCCGAGCTAAAGTTCAAGATCTATAGCGTCTCAACCCTTAAAAGCCGACTCGTGTCCCCATTGCCAGACCCCCTCAGCGCCAGTTCTGATCCTCGTCCCTTGCCTAAACCAAGTCTTTCTCCCAAATCACCACAGGCTGTCTGGGACAAAATTTTTGCATTTCCCCCAAATCGGGACACTTTAGGAGGAACTGCTTATCTTATTGTAGGAGAAGTAAATATCCTGGTCGATTGTCCGGCTTGGAATGAAGCAAACCAAAAGTTTTTGCACTTCTTAGGGGGAGTGCAATTATTATTTCTCACCCATCGGGGAGGCATTGGGAAAACCCAAGAAATTCAGGAAACATTTGGCTGTGATATTCTTGTCCAAGAGCAGGAAGCTTATCTGTTGCCCGGATTAAGAGTAGCTACTTTTCAACATAATTTTACCCTGAGTTCTCTAGCGCAAGCGATTTGGACATCGGGACATTCACCTGGTTCATCCTGCCTTTATTACAGCGGCGAGGGTGGTATTTTGTTTTCGGGGCGGCATTTACTTCCCAATAGTCTGGGTGAACCAGTGCCATTACGGACAGCTAAAACCTTTCACTGGCCGCGGCAAATTAAGAGTGTTCAGTCATTGCGCGATCGCTTCACCCCAGAAACTTTGCAATACATTTGTCCAGGTGCTAATATTGGTTTTCTTAGAGGCAAACGGGCGATCGCTCAGGCATACCAGCGAATAGCTAGCCTGGATTTAGGAGCGCTGCTGCAAGCAAAACCTATTCTCTAGTTAGATGGAGAGAATGGGAGCAATCTTCCCTTCAGGAGATTAAGAGTAGATTAGGAGAATGAACAATATTGAAGTCATTCAAGAACTTTATCGAGCATTCCGTGAAAAGGACTACGATGCTTTCCTAAGCTTTAGCACAGAGGATCTTGAATGGGTTCAAAATGAAGGATTCCCAGGCGGTGCTACGCGCAAAAGTGCCTCCGAAGTCGTTGAAAGGGTTTTCAAAGCTAATAATACTAATTGGGAAGGCTTTGCTTACCAGATAGAGCAGTTCCTTGATGCCGATAACTCGGTAATTGTTATTGGGATGTATGCTGGGTGCCACCGCGTTTCTGGTAAGTCCATGCGTGCAGCCGCCGCGCACGTCTACGACCTTCGTGACGGGAAAGTTTGTCGCTTCCGGATTGCGGACACAAAAACAATTTGGGACGCAATGCCGTCAGTTTAATTTCACACGCGATCGCCTCCGTAAGCTGCGAAACCGCGTTGAAACGTCTATTACAATACAAAATTCTGCCATTAGCTGAGTTTGAATAGGGGGTTTCTAAAGGCTGGAGTCAAAAAGGTGTTCACGCTCATAGTGGCCATAATTTGCTTAGGCACGAGCTTTCACTGATGAAAAGCTCGTTTCGACATATTATTCTTGGGGTGATCGCTTTCGTCATGACCATCATCGTAGCTGTAAGTGGCTACGTTTTGGCTGGTTGGAGCCTGCTCGACGCAGTTTATATGTCAGTGATTACAATGTTTGGCGTTGGCTACGGCGAAGTACAGCCAGTGACTTCCCCAACCCTGAGGGTGTTCACAATCTTGGTGATCGTCGCTGGCTACACTTCAGTGGTATACATTGTGGGAGGTGTTGTCCAAATGGTGACGGAAGGCGAGATCAATAAGGCTTTGGACTCTAGACGCATGACGCGCGAAATTGAAACCCTACAACAACACGTAATCATCTGTGGCTTTGGTCGCATTGGAGAGATTCTGGCGCGGCGGTTGGAGAAGGCAAATCAGCAGTTCATCATCATTGATAGTAGCAGCGATGCCTTGCGGCGGCTTCGCTACGCACAGCTAAGGCTGAAGCAAAAGGATACTTGGTTTTCAACGGCAATGCTACAGATGAGGGAGTTTTGCACTCAGTTGGCATCAGTCGAGCCAAGGTTTTGGCGACAGTATTACCCGATGATGCAGTTAATGTATTTATCACCCTAACTGCTAGGCAGGCGATCCTGTTATCGTCATGGGACATCGTGGTGACATCCCCCAATTCGCTAAAAATTACGTACTCAAACGCGATGTCAGACACAGAGGTTCACCACCACTGTGACCGAGACTGCCTCTTAAAAGTCAAACCGCTTCGTGGAGTCATTAGTCCTTAGTCCTTGGTCGGTTTCGCACACCTTGGGCAAGGTATATACCTACGCTGTTATTTCTGGAGGAAGATTCCCCTAAAAATTACAGCCTACTAATGACTGATGACTGATGACTAATGACTACTTCGTCAAGTCTTCATCATCGAAGGAAAAATCGCTATCTAGTTCATCTGATTGAGTGCCTGTCCGAGAACCAGCACCCCACAGGGGTTGAATTAGTGCCATGAAAATTAGTCCCAAACTAGCGCTGAAGGCTAGCAGCAGAAAAAATGGCAACTTAATAGATTGGTAAGTGAGAAACTTTAAAGAAACTGGCGTGACGTTTTGCAGCGAAAGAATAGCGATCGCCACTATCCAGCTAGCTACAACTAGAGATGTCAGCAGATTGGCAATAGTTCTCATTATAGATAGCGATTAGCTGTTAGTTTTTAGTAGACTTTACACTTTTTCAGTCTATCGTTCACGATCCGCTAACCGCTATTTGTTAAGCTGCTACTGGTTGCAACTGTTGAATCATATATTCCATTTGTTCCACGATGTTTCTTTGTTTTTCAGGAGAATTGGTTTCCAGGTAGACGCGCATCAGGGGTTCAGTTCCTGAAGGACGCAAGAGAATCCAGCTACCGTCTTCTAAGTAAAGCTTGATGCCGTCTTTACGACCTACTTCTTTAACTTTGCTTCCGGCGACTTCTGTTGGTGGATTCTTGGTGAAAGCATCAATAACAGCTGCTTTATGAGCATCATCCAAGTGCAGATCCAGGCGTTGGTTATACAAAGGACCATCAGCTTCGGCGATTACTTCTTCCACCAGCTGACTCAACGGCTTGCCTTCGTAGGCAATTACTTCTGCTACAAGCATATCTGCCAAAATCCCGTCTTTCTCAGGAATATGCCCAATTACACTTAAACCACCCGATTCTTCTCCACCGATTAGTACCGCTGTCTCGCGCATTTTTTCACCGATGTACTTGAAGCCTACCGGAGTTTCGTAAATCTCCAACCCGTGCTTAGCAGCAAAGTTATCTAGTAAATGGGTGGTGGCAACAGTGCGGACTATAGCACCAGTTTTGCCTTTGTTCTTAATTAAGTGACGCGCCAGCAATAGCAGAACTGTATTCGGCGTTAATACATTGCCTTGTTCATCAACAATGCCAAAGCGATCGCCATCTCCATCAGTCGCTAACCCCAAATCTGAGTGATCTTTCTTTACCGCTTCCACTAGTTCAACTAGCTGTTCTCCTTTAGGTTCAGGCATTCCACCACCAAACAGCACATCTCGATAGGCATGGAAGGTTTCTAGATCGCATCCACAGGTCTGTAAAACTGTATCCAAATAGCCGCGAGAAGTAGAATATAATGCGTCGTACTTTACCTTCAACTGGGCGCTACGAATCCTGTCTACATCCAGTAGAGTGTAGATAAATCGTAGATAGTCTGGTTTGGGATCGAAGGTAGAGATTTTATCAGCTTGATTGCCCTTGGGTAATGCATCATCTGCACTTTCAATATTTGCCACAATGGTATCAGTGATCTCTGGAGTGGCAGGACCAGCGTAGTCAGGAATATACTTGATGCCACAGTAAGGCGCAGGGTTATGACTGGCGGTAAACATCAGCGCCCCAGCTGAATTTAAGTGACGGGCGTTGTAGGCAATTACTGGCGTGGGGCAATCTTGATCAGTAATTTTTACCGTCCAACCTAACTCTGCCAGTACCTCGGCAGCAGTACGGGCGAACTGGTCAGCGAGAAAGCGGGTATCGTAGGCAACGAGAACCGGTCTATCTTTGTCGTAGGCTGTTTCGAGGTAACTGGCGATCGCCCGCGTCACCTTCCGCACATTGGGGAAAGT
>JBGTCQ010000214.1:0-2620 GCA_041748755.1 Chroococcidiopsidaceae cyanobacterium
AGTAGCAGCTAAAGCGCCCATCTGGTTAAAGCCAGCTAGGGTTAACGGTGTGATAGCTGCTTCCACTGCGCCAGCAATTACTCGCTGACATTGCCCTGTTTGGATCAGGTGAAAGCCTTGAGCGATCGCCCAAATCCCAGTCGCACAAGCTGCCATTGGTGCTAGAACTGGACCTGTTGCACCGATTTGACGCGCCGAGGCGATCGCGCTCATGTGAGGCAATGTGTCCAACCAACGCTCTAAGTCCCGTTCAACAGCAAAATTAGATTGTGTAGGCCCACTCTTCGCCAGGTACATTTGTCGCGCCAACTCTTCCCAAGAGGCTTGATGAGCGCGGCTTGAGCCAATCACAACTCCACAATCGGGTAAAGGTGGAACCAGCGCCGCATCTTTTAGAGCAGATGTAATGACCAGCCGAGTTAGTGTCGTTAACTCAGCTGGTTGATCACCAATCAGCGCTAAAGGTCTTGGTTTCAGTTCAAAAAAAGGTCGATGTAACTGAATGCCTGATTTCCCAGATATCAACTGTTGCCAGCTAATTTCCAAGCTTTCACCTAAAGCGGAAACTAAACCAATTCCAGTAACAACAACTTCCATGCTCAGACTAGGGATCAAAGATGAAGAGGATTGATCTATATCTCCCTTGTCCTTATTAAGAATTGCCGCTGTTCTTGAGGTTTGACAAACCCTGCGTTACTTCGGCCGATTCAATGCGATCGCCCTGTTGAATCTTGTCCACCACATCCATTCCGTCGGTCACAGTTCCGAAAACCGCATAACTACCATCTAGGAAAGGCAGATCCGCCAAAGCAAAATAAAACTGCGAAGAAGCTGAATCGGGTGCTTGCGATCGCGCCATCGCTACTGCCCCACGGGTGTGTTTTAAAATGGGTAAGCCAGAATCGCCAGCACTCTCAAGTGTCATGCCGTAAGTCGGAGTTGCTGCCCCTTCCGGCTTAATTTCTAAGGGAATGCGACGCTCACTCCCCGTTTTTGGGTCAATAAAACCGCCCGTTCCCAATGGTTGTCGTGAGTTAGGGTCTTTACTCTGCGGGTCACCGCCTTGAACTACAAAAGGTTGTGGCTGCCGTACAACTCGGTGAAACACCAAACCATTGTACACACCCCGATTAACAAGATCGACAAAATTGCCCGTAGTAATCGGGGCATTTGTGCCGTCTACTGCAATAGTAATCGGTGCACCATTGACCATCATTACCACCGTTGCCTTACCTTCTAGAACTGGTAAATCTTTCATTTGTGGGCTACTCGCCTGAGTAGGAGTTACAGAGGTTGTTTGAGTAGTTGTAGCGCCTCCCGTCAAAGTATCCGTACTTGGAGAGGATGAACTTGCAGGCTGATCAGGTGAACATCCTCCCAGCATCAACCCACCAAGAATTAAAATTGAAACCAACCAGTGCCGGATTTTCAGATGCATTGTGCCTTTCACTGCTTCAACCAGAGTACCCCATCATCTCATCTCACCATCAACTGATTCAACCCTACCAATCATAAACCTTCAAGGGGCACTCCCAAAAACTGAGCCAGCGCCGCTCCTTGATTTTCCAACTTTGTCAAGGGTATAGGTTGCCCCACTGGTGTGAGCGGGATGTTTCTGCGACCCTTCACACGCAAATATAATGCCCGACGCGGATTTAAACCCTCTTTGATTTCCACCTGCACAGCTTGCACGTCTTTCGTTCGGCAGTTAATTTCAATCCGGCGGTTTTTCCCAAAAAATCCCCAACGGAAGATCTTGATTTCGCCAGTTTCCTTGTTAAATTCGTTGTAGCCGCCTCCCACATTCAAGATAACGAGCATCCAGAAATATAAAGCCAGTAGCAAGCCTGCGACGCCATACAATCCCATTGTCAACCCTTGAGGAACGAACAGGAGTTCGGTCGGATTAGCAAAAGGGAGTAAATTCACCTTAAGATAACTGGAAATCCCAGATAATAAAAAACCGATTGCGCCACTGGACACAATCGTTGCCCACCAGTAGTTGCTAAATCGGCGAGAGCCTAAAATCGCTTGATTTAGGACGCGATTACTTGTATCGAGCGTTGTTGATGCCGTCATTGTACCCTGCCCAGTCAAAAGAAATAGTATCTGTGATGCCACGCTAGATGCATAGCCAGTTTAGCGACTTAACTTTAGATATTACTGAGTCACCTTGTGTAAAATTGTAAATTTTCTGATAATTTATTTTATATCTATAGCCTAATGCTGAAAACCTGATCCCACACTTGAATTGGGCATAAAGTATGACTGCTGTGATAACTTAAAAAAGATTAAGCAGCCACAGACTGGTTTGTCAGTCAGTGGTAGCGGGGATTTGGCACACCGCTTGAGAAGGCAGCTACGATCTAATGAGTCCGATTTTCTCATAAATCTCAGCTAGTTTTACGCAGTTGAAAGTGTCAAAACGTTAATTCCTCAAAAGCTTTGCAAATTTAGTAAAACGAGAGGATTTTAGATCAATGACAATAGCAGTTGGACGCGCGGGAAGCGAGAGAGGGTGGTTTGACACCCTAGACGACTGGCTAAAGCGCGATAGGTTCGTATTCGTAGGATGGTCAGGGATATTATTATTCCCCACAGCATATCTAGCACTAGGGGG
>JBGTCQ010000215.1:0-2453 GCA_041748755.1 Chroococcidiopsidaceae cyanobacterium
TTTGCCTCGCTCATCTCGCGGGTCAGTCAGGTCAGCAAAATACGTCAGAATACTAGCATCCTTTGACTGGCTCATGAGCAAGGCTCCTCTTGCTTTTTACTGCTCTTAGCCTACTCTAAAATTTTTATGCGTTTGCCCTGGCAAATTGTTTAATAATTTGTCTATTTATACCAGTAACAGGAACCAGTTTGTAATAATCATAAATCTTTCAACCCCATTCGCAACTCAGCCAGACGCTGCCGCGACTTGGCATCAATTGAATTGGCTAAGAACCTACCAGAGGATTGTTTTCGTGGTTTTTGCTGTCTTCGCGCCCGCACAATTGTGGATTGCACTTCGTAATAAAGTTGCAGGGCCGACATCCATTCAGAACCATATCCCAATACCATTAGTTGCTGTGTTCGATCTGAAGTAGCAACAATTAATCGACAAAGGTGGGATTGTTTTAGATAGGGACGATAAGATGCACAAGCTTTTTCTATGTAAGTGTCTGCTGTTTGCCCAAAAACAGTGTAATGGACGCATAAATTCTGATTAATGACTTCTTGATTACTACAGGTATTCTGATACTGAGCATCAAACACAATTTGAGTCTCAAAACCCTGAAATGCACTGTAGTTGATCATGTCTTCAATTAATTGTCCGCGAGCTGCTTCTAGTCCAGCACTATCCCGAATTTTTTTCAGGCAAGGCCATGCACCAACGATGTTATAGCCGTCTACTAGCAAAACGGCTTGGGGTAAGGGGCGGGGCATAATATAGATTTAATTTTTCTAAAGTTAGCATTAATTATTCATAACATTAATATTAATCAAAGTATCCATCATAACATTTTGCATAGACAAAACCTCAATACCACTAACTCTATATTGGTACTGTGTAGTTGTGTTGGTAAACTTTTAAAGGCATAATTTAATTAAGAAAGGGAGTCAAGAGTGGCAAAAGTATATTTCACTACTCTTCCTTTTACCTATCGGTAACTGAAAAGAGCATTGTCCGTCTCACCCTACTCCCTTTTTAATTAAGACACTACATCCTCAACTTGCATCAAGCGTTGCTTGAGACGTTTTGGGTCTCCTTGATCTACTACATAGCCTTGTTCTAACAAGAAAGCACCATCACAATAGTTCAACTCATCTAAGCGATGCGTCACCCAAAGCGCCGTTAAACCACGACTTTTAACTAAGCGTTGTACCTGAGCTACTAAGTCTAGCTGACTATCTGGATCGAGCAGAGCTGTGGGTTCATCTAAGAGTAAAACTTCGCACCGACGTGCTAAAGCACCCGCGATCGCCACCCGCTGTTTCTGACCTCCGCTTAATGCATAAATAGGTCGTCGTTGCAGCTCTTGCAAATTCACTGCACAAAGAGCATCAAACACCCGCTGACGTACCTGGCTTAACGATAAATTTTCCTCCACCAGTCCAAAAGCCACATCAGCACCAACACTCGGCATCACCAGTTGATGATCGGGGTTTTGGAAGACAAAGCCAACCGGATGGAAAATCTGAATCTGACCAGACTGAGGAGTTAACAACCCTGCCAGTAATTTCAATAACGTCGATTTTCCACTGCCATTAGTACCCAAGAGCATCCAAAATTCGCCTTTAGGCACTTCTAAATTACAGGATCTTAAAACATCCTCTCCTTTAGGCCAGCTAAAGTATAAATCCCGCACCCGAACTGCAAGATCCGTCATTCGCGCATTAGCTGCTGGGTTCATTCGGATAACGCAAAGAAGCCTGGAGGTCTGCTACCCGCAGATGTACCGCTTTTCACAGACATCTGCATCCCAGCAATTTCACTTGCCCGGACAGCAACTTTTTTCTCGGTTTTGTCATCGCAGGTCAATTCCAAAATGTCAGAGCTACTAGAGCGCATCGCTTCTAAAATTTGATTGTAGACAGCCGAAGCCTCTTCTTCTGACTTGCGTTGCACTTGCAGAGGAAAGGGTGTGTTCTTCAAAGTCAAGTCGATAGTGAACATTGTGTATTGAGCAGTTTTAACTTTAAAACTCATTCTAACGTCAGTCAGCTAGTGGTTTGGCAACAACACTGTCTTTCCCTTGTCCTCTTCTATTTCTATAAAAGTTGCACTCACAAAGCTAAATGATATAAGTTTTGCTAAGCAAAATCCGCTCGATCTGCAATTTCTGCAAATAGAATGAGTTAGTTATACATAATATGATTAGAATGAGTAAAGAATCGTAAACTTGGTTGACAACCATACTGACTGTCTGTAGACGGCTATAAAATAGCTGAACCAGGCAGTTGATTCAATCACCGTAATTATAAAATTTGGAGTTCTACTGTAATGACAATAGCAGTTGGACGCGCGGGAAGCGAGAGAGGGTGGTTTGACACCCTAGACGACTGGCTAAAGCGCGATAGGTTCGTATTCGTAGGATGGTCAGGGATATTATTATTCCCCACAGCATATCTAGCACTAGGGGG
>JBGTCQ010000216.1:0-18418 GCA_041748755.1 Chroococcidiopsidaceae cyanobacterium
AACCGCATTGTCCAGGCTGATGCGCCAACGACACCATCTACAGTGCTTAATCCCAGACCAAGCATTTTTAACGAACCGCCCTACAACCGTGTTGGTACGTCTGCAACTACTCCTTCGGTTTCACCAGTATTGCCAGCACAGACGAAGCCACCTATGCAACCACCGTTACCAGCAGAGCGCAGCCAGCCGATCGCCAACATAACACCAACAAATGGCACGGTGGATGTCAGGTTGAAGAATAACACTAACGTTCTCATTACCTATGAGGCGATCGGCTACACTCAACGCCGCGCTCTATTAGGTGGAGAAGAAATTATCCTGCGAAATCTGCCAACGCCTGTCACTATAACGATGGTTCGCAAAGATGATGGCTTCTTGGAGGTTATACCTGTGCGTACCTCCGAGCAAAACTTGTTGGAAGTCTCGTTGGATGAAGATGCAACACCCCTGGATAAAAACCAAGGTGTACTGAGGATTCAAACAGATGGTCAAGTATTTTTGAACTAAGAAAAGTGCAACTTATTTAGCACAGCTTGAGTAGAGGCATTCGCCTAGAATCAGTAGCCAACGAGCTACCGTGAGTCGAATATTGCAGCTTCTCTACCTGCGATCACACCTAACACAACTTTCAGAACGTAACTAATAGTAATTTTGAGGAAATTTTCACAATGGTAAATAAACTGAGTAACGCTCTTGCTAATCGCACGAGCTACCGTGACGGGTTCGCGCAGCAGTTCTGGCAAAATAAGGGAGTAATTGCCCTAGCACTGATGGTTACGCTTCTTTCTGCTTGCGAAACTAATGACCCAATTGCAGGAGGTCCGACAGCTGGAAGTAACGTCACTACAGAGCAAGTTGCTGATCAGACGAGCGAACTGATTGGTAAGCCCGTAACTGTGAGGACTGAAGTTGGAGAAAAAGTTGGTTCAAACACCTTCACAGTAAAGGATGATGAGTTTTTCGGCGATGAGGAAATTTTGGTTGTGAATGCTACAGGAAAACCTTTTGTACTCCCTGGGGACGATGAAGAGGTGCAAGTTACAGGTACGGTTACCAAGTTTGTAGTTGCTGACATCGAAAGAGAGTACAACTTGGGCTTGGAGCCTAATTTATATGTAGAGTACGAAGGCAAACCAGCGATTATAGCTCAAGCAGTCGCTCTAGCTCCCAAACCAGGTGAAATCACTAGCAATCCAAGCCTATACTACAACAAAGTAATTGCGGTTCCTGCTGAAGTCGAAGAAATAGTTAGTCCGAATTCGTTTACGCTTGATGAGGATCAACTAATTGGTGCTAGTGATTTGCTAGTCATAGTTCCGAAGCCACAACGACCGATCGATGAGGGTGGAAAAGTTGTTGCTACTGGTGTACTCCGCCCGTTTGTTGTCGCTGATATCGAGAGAGACTACGATTTAACTTGGGATTTGGAGGTAAAAAGAAAGCTGGAAGCAGAATACTCAACAAAGCCTGTACTGATCGCTGATTCTGTATATCCATCAGGACTTCCAGATGCAGCAAAATGAGAATTGGGCAGGCTCTGAATTGCATTGTTGAGAGGGACTACGATCTGACCTGGAATTTGGGTCGGCAAAGACAGCTGGAAGTGGAATACAGGAATAAGCCTGTACTCGTTGCTAGATATGTATACCCAGTATCAAAAGAAGCAACAGCAAGATAAGGAGCTGGAATTTAAAGGCTTTCTTGAAAGATGAATATCTTCAAGTAGGTATCATCGACCTTGTGCTTTATCAAATTTAAATGCTTTTTAGGATTACTATCTTATCCACTTTAGCGGCATTGGCGCTCTAGTCAATGCCGTAATCTATAAACCTCAAAACCTTTTGCAGCACCAGGAAAATACTTTTGGCTGAACTGATACTCAAAGGCTGTCACTTCCACTTTAAGCAAGCTGAATTGGAAGTGTACTTTTTGGCTTCCGGTTTAGTCTGAGTTGACTAAAACTTGGAAGATCGCCGCTTCCTCATGCCATCTCTCGTCAAGAGTAGTCAAGTGTGAAGACAATCTTAGAGTAAACTGGTGATCGCTAGATGGTGTCAAGTTCTGTCATGACAGTGTTCCTAGCAGAAAATGGGGGTATGGAATTCTGCGATCGCACTGTGCAGATACTACGGCTAGAACTGCCGTTACAGCGTCAAGGCGTGGCGTGGGATTCGCCAATTGCAAGTGCAACTAGATATGGAGTTATGATGCTGGTGGGAGATAGTTCGGAAACTGAACCAGTTTACCTTCGCGTTTCTGTGTATCTGGGTCTATAGTCCTAAGGGAGCTACCTAATTTTCAGAGAAAATCCTTAGCCTGATACCACCTCGGCAGGGTGACGATAGCAGACCATTAAGCTAGAAATTTTATTTTGAGTATTTGGAAAACACATGAGCGAATCATCTGCCAATAATATCTGGCAACGACTAAACAATCTGGCGTTGGTTCACTTTTTACTACTGTTTGCTTCTGGTTGGGCGCTAGTACAGCTTTTAGCTTACTTTGAAGCTGTAATAGTGATCTTTACATTCGCAACAATTTTGGCTTTTCTACTTAGCTATCCTGTACGCTGGCTACGTCGTTTTTTGCCCTACAGTGTAGCGGTTATTTTTGTTTCTTTACTAAGTATTGTAATTCTTGGCGGCTTAACAATAACTGTGGGTTTAGCAGTTTTATCTCAAGGACAACAATTAATTGATAGTATAACTGCGTTTTTAAATTCTTTAGTACCTTTATTAGAGCAAATGGAGAGTTTTCTTCGGAGCCGTAATATTCAAGTAAATCTAAATGCTTTTGAAGAGCAGGTGCGAAATCAAGTTATTTCAAGTCTGGGGACAAGTTTAGTTATTTTGCAAACATTTTTTACTAACTTTGTTACTTTTGTATTGATTGCAGTTATTGCTTTTTTTATACTATTAGATGGAGAAAAACTTTGGGATTTCATACTTAAAGTTGTACCTAAGCAGCGACGAAGCAGATTTACAGCTATTATTAAACGTAATTTTTTAGGTTTTTTTAAAGGACAGCTACTCTTAACTTTATTTTTGACAATATCTACTTTCCTTGTTTTTGTAATTTTAGGAGTACCTTTTCCATTGCTCTTGGCAGTTATAGTTGGGGTTTTTGATATGATTCCCGGCATTGGAGCCACATTAGGAATTAGTACAATTTCTCTACTTGTGTTGTCTCAAAGTTTTTGGTTAGCTTTGAAAGTATTGGGGGCTTGCATTGTGCTTCAACAAATTCAAGACAATTTAATTTCGCCCCGAATTATGCAAAACTCGCTAAATCTTAACCCTGTAGTAGTGTTTTTTTCTTTATTAGTAGGCGCTAGAGTAGCAGGGCTACTAGGTATTTTCATTGCTATCCCTATTGCTGGAATTGCTGTTACTTTATTTGAAATTGACGAAATGAAAGCAGAGTCTTAAGTAGCATGGCTTAGAAATATTTATTTGAGTAACCACACTCACGTAAAATGAGCCGTGGATAAATAAAGTTTTGTAACGAGACAAGATTGATAGTTCTAAATAAATTGGGATTTCTTGTTTGGTCAGAAAAACCCTGTCATTCTCCAAAAAGTTGTCAAACCATATCGAAGCTATCTGGTGATTTGTGCATCACCACAATACATCGTTACTTATTTAAAGCTACCTTTTTTGAACTTAAAACAGTACAATGCAGCGCTCTCGAAATTTAAAATAAATACCTTAAGGAGATTCTCTTGATGGTGGTAGATAGACCTAGTAATAACCGAATTGCTAGTCATACACGCCTCCGTAGTAGTAGCTTTGCCTCAGTATTGTGGAATCGGGGACAAGCAATTACTTTAACGCTTTTGGCTATGGTTCTTCCTGGGTGCAATCAGTCAGTTACTCTTAGATCTGACACAACGATAAGTGAGATTGCTAACGAATCGAACACCGACCTCATAGACAAGACCGTAACTGTAAGTGGAGAAGTTGACCAAATCCTCGGTCCGAAGGCATTCATAATTGAAGGTGATCAACTCTTTAATGATCCAGAGGTGCTAGTTGTAAATGCCACTGAAGCTCCAATAATCGATGACACCCTCGTCCAAGTGACAGGCACGGTGCGCGAGTTCGTTGGCTCAGAAATTGAGAGAAAATTCGATTTGGACTTGGCTCAGGAGTTTGAAGTGGAATTTAGGGGCAAGCTTATGCTCGACCAGCCATTGACCAAAGGGCTGTGCAAGCAAGCCTGCTGTCCAGTCTTGTATCCAACTGCTGTCGTTACCACCCGAACCAATAACAATTTGCACAGCGCTAAGAGCTAGACCTACGTAGCTTAGACCGCTGAACGCATAGCCAAGGCGCTTTACAACTCGCTTCGCATCTGTGCCTTGATGTTCAGGATCTATCAATGCCTGAGTGAAACGCCAGATCACATACCCCATGAGACCGACAGCAACCACACTAAGCAAAAATTTCCCAAACGGCTGTATAACGATTGTTTGGAGAGCACCACCTGTGCCAGCCGCTTTCCCACCGATGCCAAACGCTACCTGCATCGCCAGCAAGCCAACAATAAAGTAAACTGCCCCTTTAGCGGCATAACCAAAGCGTGCAATCTGCTCAATCCACGACGTTCTGGTAGCCATCTGTCTAGCTACGTACCCTAGAAACGGTTCTGATTATGGAAGACATTTTAGTCTAATGAATTGTGGTTAGGGTTCATATCAGTAAAGCTAGATTTTATCAAGTGACACTTTACAATCAGCTAACGTAATCTAAATTATACCAATGTGAAGTATCGCCACTACTCTACATCAAGCTATTTCAAGCTGATTTTTTCACATTAAAAGATAAATACAAATAAACAGCGGCTTCAGAGGACATGGTGGAAAATCAAGAATAATTGCGAAACTCTCTTTTTCTGAAAATTGAATCGCACACACAGTAGGATAAATATTCTGCACTACTGATAGGTAGAGGATTAATGCCGGGATGGATATTGACTGATAACGAGCGCGAACAGTGGAATCAAGTTCCTGCTAAAGTTGCGCCATTCGACTTAGTTACCTACTTCACCCTATCAGTTGCCGAGCTTGATTTGGTCAGACAACACCGAGGCCAGCATAATCGTTTAGGTTTTGCATTACAACTGCTTACTCTACGTTACTTGGGTTTTTGCCCAGAACAACTTGCCGCCACTCCTGTAATAATTGTGGCTTATGTAGCTCAACAACTGGGAGTAACGCCGAATGTCCTCATCGCTTACGGAGACCGAGCGCAAACGCGTACTGAACACTTCCAAGAAATTCAAGCTTATCTTGGGTTTCGACCTGCTGGAGCTAAAGAGTTACGAGCGCTAGCTAGGTGGTTGCTGGAACGGGCATTAGAACACGACAAGCTAAAGCTACTGTTACAGATGTCATGCGATCGCCTCTTTGTCCAAAAAATTGTGCGTCCTGGAATAACAGTGATTGAGCGTCTAGTTGTTAAGGCTCGCGGTCGTGCTCAACAAGAAACCTTCCGCCGTCTGAAATTGCTGTTAACTCCTCAACGTCAAGAGTTTTTGGACGAATTGTTAGTATACGATGACTCTCTTGGCTATACGCCCTTAACTTGGCTGCGGCGTAGTGGGAAGAGTAATTCTCCCCCTGTTATCTGTAACGCCCTTACAAAACTTGCCTTTCTCGAACAGCAAGGAGTGGAAAATTGGGATGTGTCGCAACTCAATCCTAACCGACTCAAATCTTTGGCACTCTTAGGTAAGAGAGCGACAAATCAAGCTCTGCAACGAGCGCCTGTTATTCGTCGCTACCCAATTCTAATTGCCTTTTGCCGCCAAATTTATGAAGAAGTTACAGACGAAGTTATCGATGCTCTACAACTGCTGTTTAGCTCAAACTTATGCTCGCGCTCGCCGAGACTTGGAGGAGTTTCGTCTGGATGCTGCTACGGCCATCAATGAGAAGCTAGGCTTGTTGCGAGAACTGGGTAGCATTGTTTTAGATATAGAAGTAGTGGACGAGCAAGTGCGTGAGTGCATCTATCAGCGAGTATCACCCCAAAAGCTACAGGCAGCAATTGAAGAATGTACGCGGCTAATTCGTCTAGCTAATGATACTTACTTTGATTTTCTTGGCAGTCGTTATGGATGTATTCGTCAATTCGCAGCTGACTTTCTAGCCACCTTTACTTTTCATTCCCATCTCCAACCCAATCCTTTATTCGATGCTGTTACACTATTACGCAAGCTAAATGCTGAAGGAAAACGCAAGCTACCAGAAAATACATCTCTTGATTTTGTGCCATCTAAGTGGAGAGCCTATGTAGTTGACGGCTCCAATCAGATTGTCCGACGCTACTACGAACTATGTGTGCTCTGGGAGCTTCGTAGTGCTCTTCGCTCTGGAAATGTCTGGCTGAAGCATAGCCGTAAATATGCTAATCCAGAAAGCTATCTAATTCCTCCAAAACAGTGGATAACTTTGCGCTCTGAGGTCTGCCAACTTCTACAGCTTCCCGAATCTGGAGAGTTACGGTTGCAGCAGCTCAATACTCAGCTAGAAGCACAGTTGAGCCGACTTGACAAAGCAATCATTGGTAGCAAGCTCATACGCATTGAGGCAGGGGAATTAGTAGTTTCACCACTCAAAGCTTCGGAGTTGCCTCAAAGTAGTAAAGCTTTACAACAACTGTTGACAAAGCGATTACCACAGGTTGACTTGACAGACCTATTTATTGAAGTTGATGGACGGGCTTTAGCCGTTATTTAACACATATTGACGGTACTACCGAGCAAACTCAAGAATCACGGATTTACCTATATGCTGCTATCCTAGCCCAAGCCTGCAACTTGGGTTTGACTCGGATGGCTCAAATTGCTGACTTATCGCGCGATCGCCTACTCTGGTATACAAACTGGTATTTACAGGAGAATACGCTTCGCGCTGCTGTTAACGCTTCTGGTATACAAACTGGTATTTACAGGAGAATACGCTTCGCGCTGCTGTTAACGCTATTGTTTTTCAGTATCATCAGCCGTTAAGTCAGTATTGGGGTGGGGGAACTCTTTCTTCAGCTAATGGACAGCGATTTCCTGTGTCAGTAAAAAATGCTCTTGCTGTAGCTTTACCTCGCTACTTTGGATATGGTCGGGGCTTAACCTTCTACACTTGGACATCGGATCAACTCTCCCAATACGGTACTAAAGTAATTTTTACAACTGTACGAGATGCCACATATGTACTGGATGAAATTTTAGCTAATGAGACTGAATTGCCAATTGTCGAGCATACGTTAGCCAAAAATCTAAATAGACAACTACGCCCTCTACGCTAGCTATGGCAAGCTTTCTGGTCACTTTGTACCACTCACTACACTTCTAGAAACTTAAGCACAATGCTTACACAGTAAGTTTTTCAGGCTTAACGTTGTTTTTTGTCCAATTGCTAAAAAAACGCCTAGTCCTCAGTTTTTTGTAGGGTAAGCATTTGGGGAAGACCACACGTTTAATTCTACAATGGGGCATTTGAGTCATTTAGAAGGCTTTATGATAATTTTTGAGAAAATCGGGTACTATGTGTCGCCTGAGCGAGATGAGAGTCGCAGCTTGGATCAACTTTTGTCGCCGCCCTCTGTAAACAATGAATATGACCCAAAATTTCCTCGCTAAAAATCTCCGAGGCCACTCTTTCAAAGATAAAAACCTCACGGGTGCAAACTTCAAGAACGCAGACATTCAAGGTGCAGACTTCACCAATGCCATTCTCGTAGGTGCAAATTTCAACAATACCAAAGCTGGACTGCAAAGCCAATGGATAATTGCCCTAGTTATAGTCTCACTACTTCTATCAACACTATCAGGATTCATTGCGGCATGGGCTGGTATCTACGTAGGAAGCAGGCTGATTGATAGTGATCTCACTTATGTCTCTGCTCGTGAGGTCACCCTAATAATAGGGTTCGCAGTTTTCTTTTTTGTCACCATCCGCCAAGGATTAGGGGCAGGATTAAGGACTGTGGCGTTGGCTGGGGTGTTAGTTGTGGAGTTTGGTGTGGCGTTGTCAGTAGCATTGACTATAACTGGGGCTGAGACTGAGTTGTTGGCGATGGCGCTAGCTATAAATAGGGCTGGGGCATTGGCTGGGGTGTTGGCTGTGGCTTGGGCTGTGGTTGGAATTTTGGGTGGAGCATTGGCAGTGGCATTGGCAGTGGCTTTGATAGTGGCTTTAGCTGGGGTGGTGGCTGGGGTAGTGGCGTTGGCAGTGGCTTTGATAGTGGCGTT
Organism: Chroococcidiopsidaceae cyanobacterium; assembly: GCA_041748755.1. Classification (GTDB taxonomy): domain Bacteria; phylum Cyanobacteriota; class Cyanobacteriia; order Cyanobacteriales; family Chroococcidiopsidaceae; genus JAHHHE01. The sequence continues at coordinate 8,254 of JBGTCQ010000216.1, forward strand.
GGCTGGGGCTGGGGCAGTGGCTTTGACAGTGGCTGGAGCGTTGGCTGTGGCTGTGGTAACGGCTGGATCTACAACGTTGCTTGGTGGTTACGTTGCTTGGCGTGCCTTAGCTGGAGATAAAAAGTTTGCCTTGATTCGTAGGTTTGTAGTAGCTTTTGCTGCTACAGGGGGCACTAGCTTTCGGGATGCTGACTTAACAGATGCTAATTTTACTCAGGCAACACTCAAAAACACAAATTTCAGCAATGCTATCCTCAAACGCACCTGTTGGGTTCAAGCCAAAAAGGTTGATTTAGCCAGAGTTGGTGGCACAATCTTGATTGACTCAGCAGTTCAAGATTTGCTTGTGACTGGGAACGGCAAAAATAAATCTTTTGTTGGGCTAAGTCTCAAAGATGCCAACTTGACAAGGGCAGATCTCCGCGATGCCAATCTCAAAGAAGCTGATATTAGTGGAGCCATTTTACAGGGAGCTTGCTTAGAGCAGGCAAACTTAACAAAAACACAAGCACTCTCGACGAACTTCAACGGGGCAAAGCTCACTGGCGCTTGCTTGGAGGCTTGGAATATTGACAGTACCACACAACTTGAAGGAGCCATTTGTGATTATGTTTACTTACTAAACAATCAACGAGAACGTCGCCCCAGTAGCGGAGAATTTGCCCCAACAGAATTTACCAAGCTATTTCAAGAAGTTCTGCATACAGTTGATTTAATTTTACGTAATGGCATTGACTGGGAAGCCTTCACCTATTCTTTCAAGAAACTGCAAGTTGAAAATGAAGACATAGAACTATCGATCCGGAGCATTGAAAATAAAGGTGATGGAGTCGTTGTCGTTAGGGTAAATGTTCCTGCTGATGTGAATAAAGTCAAGATTCACTCGGACTTTAATCAAAATTATGAATTTGCACTTAAAGCTATAGAAGAAAGATATCAAGTAGAACTGAAGAGTAAAGATGAACAGATTGCAATCTATCGCCAGCACCAAGCGGATTTGCAAGAAGTAGTTAAACTGCTAGCGAGTAAACCTGTTAACCTTTTTAAAATTGGAGTTTTAGCAGATAATAAATCTAAATCTGTAGAGGGCAAGCTAGTTGTCTTAAAGCTGGGTCAAGGTGACTTTGAAAGAGGTTTTCCGGTCACACTTCAGATTGGCTCTGAGGGTACTCTCCCCTTTGCAGAAATTACCGGTGAGTTGGCCGCAGCTCCAGAGATTCTTAAACAATATAACCAGTGGCAAACAGCATATCGAAAAAGTTTAAGGGCAGGTCTGCGAATAGACGTTCCAGCTACACAAGTTACTAACGTTAGTAAGAGTGAATTTATCAAAGAATGCCAGGAATTAGCAGAGGTTTTGCGAAAAAACTTAAATCTTTGGCTCAATTCGGAACAGTTTCGTTCCATTAGAGAACGATTACTAGAGAAATTAACAACATCAGAAGAAATTCGGGTGATTTGGCAAACAAAAAACATCCAACTGCGGCGAATACCTTGGCATCTCTGGGATTTTTTCGAGCGTTACCCCAAAGCCGAGATTGCCTTAAGTACCTCAACCTATACACGAGTAGAAAAATCAATATATCCCAAAGCTAAAGTCAGAATATTAGCGATTCTAGGTAATGGCACGGGAATTGATCTCCAGAAAGATCGGGAAATGCTTGAGCAATTGCCTGATGCAGAAGTAATCTTTTTGGTGGAGCCGCAACGAAAAGAACTAAATAATCAGCTTTGGTTTCAACCGTGGGACATCCTCTTTTTTGCTGGGCATAGTTCTAGTCAAGTAGATGGTGACACAGGTCAAATTTATATTAATCGAACTGATAGCTTATCAATCGCTGAGTTAAAGAATGCCTTGAAAAAAGCGATCGCCCGCGGTTTACAGCTAGCAATTTTCAACTCCTGCGATGGCTTAGGCTTAGCGCGAGAACTAGCTGATTTGCATATTCCCCAAATCATCGTCATGCGGGAGCCTGTACCAGATTTGGTAGCACAGGAATTTTTACAGCATTTTCTGAGAACCTTTGCCGAAGGCAATTCTTTGTATCTGGCGGTGCGGGAAGCACGGGAAAGATTACAAGGTCTAGAGGATCAATTTCCTTGTGCTACTTGGCTACCAGTGATTTGCCAGAATCCGGCTGAAGTACCGACTACCTGGCACTCTTTGCGTGGCAAGATGTGACCACACTAAATCACAAAATCTTCTGTGATGCTGGTATCTCCCAGAGCCACTTTGACGCTGAATTGTTCGCCTGGTTGCCCACTCAACTTTATTTGGATGTAGATATCTGCGCGTCTAGCCGTGACTTCACGAAGTATTTGCTCTGAATCATCTAGCAAGATGAGTTTTAGATTTGTTGGCAGATAAGCTTCGTTACCAGTAGGATAAACCCGTAAGAGGATACCAACTTGCTGATCTGCTTTTTTAATCAGAGCTACAGCCAAAGCCAAAGTATGCCCAGCTAGTTGCATTCCTAAGTCAATCAGCCTAACTCTACTAACGCCAGCTGCTGGATTACCAGGGTCAATCTGCCACAAGCTCTCTACGGCTGTCCAAAGAGTTTCATCATCCTGACTGGTACGCAGAAGGTTAACTAGAGCCTGAATAGCATTTGAATTGCCAGTGCCAATTTCTCCTAACCTCTTGGCAGCTTGTCGCCGCTTGCGTTCATCCTGTCCAGGAGACAGTTGGTTAATTAGTGTTGAAATTTCCTCTAAGTAGTCTGAATTAATTTCATTAGAGCGATCGCCACTCCTAGAACCCAAGGCCAAAGAAGCTGCTTGTGTACCCCAATCTGCAATATTTCGCCAGTCTGCATCAAAAAGATTTTGCAACCATTGACTGAGAAGTACTCGTGTCTTGTTGGGTGCAGCGATCGCTAAATCTGTAACCGTTGTGTCATGTGGCTCAGCCTTGGACTGGTCAAGCGCTTCAACTGCAACTTCCAAGAATTGCTCTAGTTGTAAAGCCTCATCCAATATTGCCTCTGTAAGTTTCATAGTCTTCAGGTAGGTGCGATAAGCAGCTAATGGCACTTGCAAAACATCGCTCCAAGCTTCTTCTTGTTGGTGAAAAGCTTGAATTTCTGGCTGTTGTTCTGCCCAGACTGCTCCTACTTTTAACCCTGACGAGTGGATTTCTTGCCTCGAAGGTGCTTCATCAACCAGTCCGTGGTGATAATCTCCCACACTCAGCAATACGTCATAAACCTCTCTCGATAGTCGCTGCCCAACTGGATGAGATAAATTCCTTGCCAGCATCGGCAGCACATGCCAGGTTTGGGCAAGCAAATCTTGTCCGATTCCAGAAACCTTTGATGGAATTACAAGATCCACGTTGCTTAAAAATTCTGTTTGCCCGGATAGCAACATCACAAAGACAATTTGCCAGTCTTCGTCTTGTACTGCTGGCTCAGGCTCCTTCACAATCATCACGTAGCGCGGTGGAGAATTTCCATTCAAAAACCTTTGCGCTGAATCTGAGTATAGACTTTGTTGCTCAATGCTTGAGAATTCTAAGGGACTCTGTAAACATCGACTGAGTTCCCAGATTGCTCCAGGTTTGAGCGGTTCCTGGTCAAAATTTTGCCGTCCAGGGGAAGTTAATGCGTTTAAGTCTATATGCATGGGTCTCTAGTTGCAGACAATCATGTTTTATGTGCTGACGAAGGGACGACTTGCCGGCAACTATAGCTTACTAAAAATAGAAGGTAACTGTGTACAAAAAGATACATGCTGTGTTGCTCTACCAACGGGCATCTGAGCGCGATACCCCTGCCGTAGGATACCCAAAGGGCTGTAGAGACTTGCCTGTTCGGGTTCGCACTGGTTGCTTTCGAGTAGCCTCCAGTTGTCGTTGCACATCTTCAGTTCGGAGGAGTCCTAATTCCTCTGCAATGCGTCCTATTAACTCTTTCCAGCGCTTTGAGATTTCGCCTTGGGCTACTCCCACCTCAACAGCAATTTGTTGTTGAGTTTTTTCTTGAACTCGACCCCTCCACAACTTCAGATAGCCTCTATTAGGATAGCGTTGGTCGATTGTTGTAATGACTTCTACTACTTTTAAGACCAAATCTGCACGTTCTACTGCATCGGATAAGTTGAAGTCGTCGGCTATGGTTTCCCACAGCGGTATATCTGTTCCAGGAATCAGTTGATCCAGACTCTTAGAGAACCCTTGTCTTCGTTGTTCTCTTCGTACAAGGTCGATGATTTCATTTTGAGCCACTGCTGCCGCCCAACGGTAGAACTCTCTAACTCCCCCCTGGCAAAACCGCCTATTTCTTGCTGCTTGTAAAACTTTCACATGGGCATCCTGTGCTGCGTCTTCCCATGAAACTAAACTTCCCCTTGTGTTCTTACGGGCGATTCTCTCGACTCTCTGTTGATGTTCCGGATACATCAATAACTTCTCACAAGCCTGAGTGTCTCCCTGGAAATAGCGATCCATCAGTTCTTTTAAAGAAGACTCTGCTGTTTCTTTCAGCGCCATGTAGATATCCTCTTGGCAAAAGCAGCTTTCCGAAAAGCAGTTGGGATCTGGTGATTAAGTGCCTAAAGTTTAATTCTGAATCATTTTTGTCCAATTATCACCAATATCATTAAAAAACTAGCCACAGAGCGCGATCGCCTCAACGAGTCTTGGTAAGCGATCGCATACATCGATTCGGAGAGTGGAATATTTTGCGTTCAGCCTTCGTTACATAAAGAAGAATCCCAGATGGAGATTTTTATGGGCAAAGGAAATAGCTTTAATAGCGATCATATCCTGTCCAGCAATAAGTCAGGAATAAGGCAATTCGCCGTCGAAAAGATTTTTACCCATGCGATATTGACAGGTGGGCTAATCCTACAGACAGCTGCACCAGTACTTACCAGTCAATCTTGAAGTGGTTCCCTGGGAGTAAATGGTACGGGTATTATCTTCTTTAATTTTCTTAGTGAATTGCGGAATATTTTGGGTTGAGCCTTCGTTACAGAGAAGAATCAAGGAACAAAAATTCTATGGTCTTAGATCTCGTTATCAGTTTCGGTAATATTCTCCAGACACCTACAATTTTTCCCGATCAACAGGGCAAAGTGCAGGTTACTGTCACCAATCGGGGCGATCAAGCAGTCACAGAACCTTTCAACATCAGCCTCTACGCATCGACAAACCCAACTCTCGATTCAATTAATCAGCTTGAGGTCGGAACTCAAGTGCTGAAGGGCAAAGATGAGCTACTTGGCACTCTAAAGACCGCTGCTGGCTTTAATCGGGGTCAATCTAGAACCTTCACTCTGGACTTTGCTAGCGATCAGTTCCGGACTGCTAGTGTTGTGTCACCGGGAGCCTACTTTCTGCTTGCTCAGGTTGACCCAAACAACGTCATTCGTGAGAGCAATGAAAGCAACAACATAGCACAAGGAGAGAAGAGCAAGTTCATCTCTACGGATAGGACTGACGTTGTACTCGATTGGAATTCAACGCTCTTAAATGCCATACAGGCTGTGGCAAAGAGACCTATAACGTCGCCCCCGTTCGCGGCACGCAATGCAGCAATAGTTCACACGGCAATCTATGACGCCGTCATGGAAGCATTTGGAACAGGAGTGTCGCGTCAGGCTGCGGTAGTCGGAGCCGCTTACCAAACATTGGTCAATTTGTACCCATCACAAAAAGCCGCATTCGACGCACAGCGGAACAGATCTCTGGCGGAAATCAAGGACAACGCGACGGCTGAGAACGCTGGCTTTAATTTAGGAGTACGCGTTGCTAATCAAATACTGGCTGAGCGCAGGAATGATGGTGCAGTCGGTGCAGACAATGTACCTTACACGGTGCCACCTACCCCAGGAGTGTGGCGACCAACTCCCCCAAGTTTTGCGCCAGCATTATTGCCGGGGTGGGGCAATGTCACTCCCTTTGTTATATCCAGCGTTGAAGCTGTCGTCCCGGATATAGTGAATGGTCCCCCAGAGCTTGGTACCCTCCGATATGCGCTATCAGTCAATCTAGTCAAAAGTTTAGGCCGTCGCGACAGCAGGATTCGCACCGCAAGGCAGACGCAAACTGCTCAATTCTGGTCATACGATCGCCTTGACACCTTCGGTCCGCCGGGTCAGTGGCAAGAAATTGCCCAAGAAGTAGCCTTGCAGAAGAAAAATACGCTGGAACAGAACGCCCGTTTGTTTGCGCTGCTGACTACTGCAATGGCTGATGCAGGCATCGCTACGTGGGATCTCAAGTACACTTACAATCAATGGCGACCGATTACCGCAATCCAGTTAGCTGATACTGACCCCAATCTACTCACGATTAAGGACCCGAACTGGGAACCACTGCTAGATACCCCGCCATTTCCTGACTATGTATCGGGGCATGCTGCATTCGGTGCTGCAGCAGGCAGAATTCTGCGTCGCTTCTTCAACACCAACGATGTTAGTTTTGACATCCCTTCCCAAGACTTACCCGGCGTTTCTCGCTCGTATAACCGCTTTTCGCTGGCAGTACGGGAGAATGCCCTCAGCCGTATTTATGGCGGGGTTCATGTCGATCCAGCCACTATTGATGGAGTAATAACAGGTGTAGTAGTGGGTGAAGCCGTGGCTGACTCTGTATTTGATAAATTTCCTACTACTTTGGTGCAATGAATTGTACTGAAATTGAGAGTCTACTTGGCTGAAAAAGTCAATCTAGGCTCTCACTTTTATTACGTTGACATAAGCCAGCTATAGATGAAGATGAAGTAGTGACAGCTATGACCGCAGTTTTACAAGTCAGTAACCGCAGTTCTTCTAGATGACCCAAAGCTTTATTCTCTCGTCATGCTTTTCTGATTGAGCTAGAGCAATTGGTAATTATTGTCAGATTGAAATCCTTGAGATCTAAATGTTTCAAGACTTCCTAGGAAAAGCCAGTAACTGAAGTCATCTGTAAGCTTAGCTACAAACTACTTAATTTAAAACACAACTAATTTTTCCAATGAATTATGGAATATTTTGCGCTCAGCCTTCGTTATAGAGAGTAGTACAAAGTCAAACGTATAGGGAGGAAAGAATAGTAGCTCTCTACTCTACCACTCCCTCGGTTTTTGCAACACAAACTCAGTTTTGAATTAACAATTGCCAAATTTTTACAATGGAGATCTAAAGTAAATGAAGACAGCAAAGTTAATTGCATCGGCTTTATCTTCCTTCTCTCTAGCGTTGTTATGGGTAAGTTATGGTCAAGCGTCGAACGCACAAGTCTACGGTCAAGTGACACCGCTCGTGGGAGGTTGTCTAGATGCAAACTTAGGACAGTTTGGGAAACAGGCGTATATGCGCCCCTGTGACAACGGTCAGAATGATAATTTGCAGTGGGCCCTCGAACCTGTTTATAACAACGGTTTTGAGGGTGACTTTTTCATCCGATCCAAAAAATCTCCAAACCGATGTTTGGACTCTAATTCAGTAACAGCAGGGACTGGGAGACCCGCTTACCTCCGTACTTGCAACCGCTCAAATCTAAACCTACTGTGGACTACTAACAGCCTTAGTCAATTAGTAACTAGAACCAGCACCCGCTATTGTCTAGATGCGAACTTAGGACAGCTTGGGAGAGTGGCATATATGCGCCCCTGTGACAACGGTCAGAATAATAACTTACGATGGTTACACCGCTTATTTTTCTAAGTGATATGCCGTCGGTATAAGCGGGGTATTGCCCGGATACAGTAGAAAATGGGACTATGCCCCATTTGCGAGTGAATCAGTTCAGACGGCGATCGCATCTACAACAACGGGGCATTTAAGTCACTTAATAAATAGAGGAGACTAGCAAGAAATGAAGCTATTTAAATCATTGAAAACTCTTTGTTTAGTGACAACATTTTTAGTTGTACTAGCAGAAGATTTACCTAAGTTTAAAGAAGCTAAAGCAGCGACGTATCGTTATAGTATCATTACTAATGATCGATGGGAAGAACAGTGTCTAGATCTTCCGACACAAGGTAATGGAAGGAGCGGTACTCTGGTTCAGTCGTGGGCTTGCAACGGATGGGATAACCAAAAGTGGATCATAGAAAATTTGAATGGGACGGATGTGAGGATTCGTAATTATAAATACCGCGACCAGTGCTTAGATCTTCCGACACAAGGTAATGGAAGGAGCGGTACTCTGGTTCAGACCTGGGCTTGCAACGGATGGTCTAACCAAAGGTGGGTGATTGTCTCATGGTTCGGTCAAACCTATAAGTCGATTCGTAATGTTGGCTACCCATCAACAAGACAATACTTAGATCTTCCGACACAAGGTAATGGAAGGAGCGGTACTCTGGTTCAGTCGTGGGCTTTCACTGGAGTGGATAACCAAAGGTGGAAAATAAGAGACATTTATTTTTAACGACAAGGGTAAAATAACGATTCATGACATGTGGACGAAACATACATTAAGGTGAAGGGTGGAGCAACTATAAATCGTCTTGGCAGAGCCTTATCTAGGCTATCTGTGTACGTAAGCCGGACACATTTTTGACTTTCCAGACATCCTCTAAACTCGACTTTATCCATTTAGAAATGGAGCCACCCTTGATGTAGTCTGTTGTGCGCTCAGGCGCTTGCACTTTTCAAGCATTGCAGCGTTCTACTGATATACCAAAAAGTCAAGGCAGTAAACCGAGGTACTAGAACTAGCTCCATGTGGACGTTCTACGATTTGGATAAAGTCGAGCTAAAGCCGTTACCACCCGTAGAAGTTAATTGCAACAGGTAGAAAACTTGAGAAGACTTGGCATTACGTAGCAGTTTTTTTAGCATAGACCTAATTGTGTTGAGCCAAGATATATACAAAGTAGTGCCATTCACATTCTTCATGATATGAAATTTAGGGTTTTCAGAGACATTAGCAACGATAGAACTTCATTTACTAGTTACATTACGTTTGCTAATTAACTGTTAGTAGACATCAGCAATCGGTTTTGGGGGTGTGCTGATTGCGATCGCTGCGATTAAAGTGAATTCATTCAGACGGCGATCGCATCTACAAGAACGGGGCATTTAAGTCATTTAGAAGGCTTTAAGGCAGAAAACTCGCAAATTGTATGAAATGGGCAATATCGGCAGTGGGAACCCGGAGTAGGGGGGAAAATTGCGCTGAACTTACTTGGGTTTTCCTCATATTGGCGCACATCTTGCTGGTGTTTTTGAGCAACCACTGCCAGTTGATTTTCAATCGCGTCCAATTGGCTAGAAGTAACGCTAATTAAATCTGATTTCTTACACCGTTCCAGGTTATAAAATGAGGCTACCGCTTGTTGATGGGGGTAGAGATAACGAGCTGCTACCAAATAAACCAATGCCTGCCGCTTGTCAAATGCCGATCTACCCGTCTTGAAATCTAAAATGTGTAGAGTCCGATCCTGCTCAGTAAAAATGCAGTCCATTGTGGCATATAACCGGAAGTGATAATTCTTCTGGTCAATCAAAATCGGTCTAGGAAAACCCTCATCCCCACTAGTCAATTCGATGATGTGTTTCCCCTCTAGAACCGGGTCATCGTGATAATTTTTCAGAATTTGAATCACACGCTGCTGAACTTCATCGCTTGATTTGCTTAATTTCAGCATCTGTGCGACTTGTTCTACACCATCTGGCTGGCTTAACAGCTGATGATGGTGATGAAATTCATAAACACCCTTTTGAGCCAGAAGACCAATCCGCTGGGGTGGGCTAGCTTGAGCCAAAAGCGCTTTAATTAGTGGTTCTTTTTGCCGCGCTTTGATAAACCCCCGCTTCATCTGACAATGCCAGCGTTCTTGTCCCAAGGCTGGGGCAACTAAAGACCAAAGGTGGTAGCTGGCGAAGGGTCGCCCAGAAGTTAGCATTGGTGAGGTTCAGTTAGGGAAGCGAGAAAAGGATATTTATAGTTACACCGCGAAGCGAGAAGCTTCCTGTACTATTAATGATGAACAAAACAGAGTGGCAAACGATGAGCGCCAGTAATAGTTCCAGCAAGATTAAGTTTGGCACCGATGGATGGCGAGGGATTATTGCCGATGACTTCACTTTCCCCAATGTGCGGAAGGTGACGCGGGCGATCGCCAGTTACCTCGAAACAGCCTACGACAAAGATAGACCGGTTCTCGTTGCCTACGATACCCGCTTTCTCGCTGACCAGTTCGCCCGTACTGCTGCCGAGGTACTG
>JBGTCQ010000217.1:0-9594 GCA_041748755.1 Chroococcidiopsidaceae cyanobacterium
CCAGAAATTATTACCGTTGCAGTAGAGGTGTTAAAGGTAGTAGGTTCGCAGCTGGATTTACACTTTGAATTTCAACAAGCCTTAATCGGGGGTGCTGCGATTGACGCTACAGGCGAACCATTGCCAGCTGCAACACTAGAAATGTGCCACAACAGCGATGCTGTTTTGCTAGCCGCCATCGGCGGTTATAAGTGGGACTCTCTACCACGCCATTTGCGCCCAGAAACAGGGCTGCTGGGACTAAGGGCGGGTTTAAGTCTATTTGCCAATTTGCGACCAGCGAAGATTTTACCCCAGCTAATAGATGCCTCTAGCTTGAAGCGAGAGGTGGTTGAGGGGGTTGATATTATGGTGGTGCGCGAACTCACTGGGGGAATTTACTTTGGGCAACCTAAAGGTATTTTTACTACCGAGACTGGTGAGAAACGCGGGGTGAATACGATGGCTTATACAGAAGCAGAAATTGACCGAATTGGGCGTGTGGCATTTGAAACGGCTGGTAAACGTGGTGGTAAACTCTGTTCGGTAGATAAGGCAAATGTGCTGGAAGTATCTCAATTGTGGCGCGATCGCATCACCCAACTAGCATTAGAGTATCCCGATGTAGAACTATCTCACCTGTATGTAGATAATGCTGCTATGCAATTGGTACGGTGGCCCAAACAGTTTGACACCATTGTCACAGGGAATTTGTTTGGTGACATTCTCTCTGATGCTGCCGCTATGCTTACTGGCAGTATTGGGATGTTACCTTCTGCTAGTTTAGGTGCTAAAAGTCCTGGTGTATTTGAACCCGTTCACGGTTCTGCCCCAGATATTGCTGGACAGGATAAAGCGAATCCCCTAGCGCAGGTTTTAAGTGCAGCAATGATGCTACGCTACGGCTTAAATCAGCCAGTTGCCGCAGAGCGAATTGAACAAGCGGTGTTGCAAGTTTTGGAGCAAGGCGATCGCACTGGCGATATTATGTCACCAGGCATGAATTATCTAGGGTGCCGTGCTATGGGCGATGCCTTAATTCAAGTATTAGAAATCGGCTCTTGAAATGATGGCACTAGCTGTAGTTCTCCAAATATACTAAGAAAAAGCTGATAAAACAGGGTCAATTTAATGGTATATGCTGTACAACATATACCAGATTAGAACAACCCGTTAATATCTGCTAAAGTTGACTGACCCTAAATTACTGAGAACGGCTCAACAGATTTATCGTACTTACTGCGAAGTACATCCGAACACCAGCAAGCGTCCAACAGGTGTAGCAATTAATCAAACAACCTATCGGGGCAAAGTGCTGTTTTCCAGCAAACCTGTACTTTTACCGGAAGAATGTTTTATTCCGCTAAGTCAGATTGAGTCGGAATAATATTAAAGCAAGTGAGATATTATCCTTAAGCTTTTGTTTTTGCCCAACACCCTAAATCCTGAATCTAACTATGGAAATTCTGATTGGCTTGCCAGTCACTGTAATTATATTCGCCTTAGGAGCATCTATTGGTAGTTTTGTCAACGTTTTAGTTTACCGCATACCCGCTGAGTTATCGATTCTCTGGCCTGCGTCTCGCTGTCCCCATTGTCTGCACAAACTGGGCAAGCATGAAAATGTCCCAGTATTAGGTTGGCTGTGGTTAGGAGGACGTTGCCGGCACTGCAAAGGTGCAATTTCTACCCGCTATCCCCTCGTGGAAGCGGCGACAGGTTTGTTGTTTTTGCTGCTTTTCTGGACGTTTGGAGTGTCGATGCAAACGCTGGGTTATTGGACATTTTGCAGCTGGCTACTGGCGCTGTCGCTGATCGATCTAGATACTATGACTCTGCCAAATTCACTTACTCAGTCAGGATTAGTTGCTGGTCTTATATTTCAGATGGTTAGTGCTACTAGCTGGGTGGAAGCGGTGAACAATCTAATAATTGGGATTATTGGCGCAGTGCTGGGTTTGTGGTTATTTGACTTGATTAGTGTGGCAGGTTCAATTACTCTAGGGCAAGCCGCAATGGGTGGAGGAGATCCTAAATTAGCCGCGATGCTAGGAGCTTGGTTGGGTTGGAAATATTTGCTGCTAAGTGGGTTTCTTGCTTGTGCTGTAGGCGCGGTTGGAGGTGGAGGTGCGATCGCGCTGGGTTGGCTAACTCGACGGCAACCGATGCCCTTTGGTCCCTTTCTTGCTTTGGGAGCAGTAATTAGTTTATTTGGCGGCGAGGCAATTTTGTCAGCTTACCTGCGGTTAGTATTTCCAAGCTAATTAATATCAGCCTGTGTCCCGAATTACCTAAAAAACTACAAGCGCAAAATCTACTTTCCCCTTATCCTCTTTTGGTGATTGCTAATTTGTTTTCAAGTTACTACCCATGTGACTAAGATAATAATGGCTAATAATGAAGAATCACGCGGTTTAATGTCTCTGTTTGATTGGTTTGCAAATCGACGAAAATCCGGTTCCATTAATCGGGAGCATCAACGTGACATTGCCGACGGGCTATGGAATAAATGCACGGCTTGTGGTGTTTTGGCATATACAAAAGACCTCAGAGCTAATCAGATGGTCTGCCTGGAGTGTGGGCATCATGTGCGGGTGGATAGCGATGAGCGGATCCGGCAACTAATTGATGCTAATACTTGGAGCCCCCTGGACGAGCATCTGCGTCCAGTTGATCCATTAGAATTTCGCGATCGCAAACCCTATAGCGATCGCCTCCGCGAAACTCAAGAAAAAACTGGTCTAGTAGACGCTGTGCAAACAGGTGTGGGTCAACTGGATAAATTGCCCGTTGCTCTTGGGGTGATGGACTTCCGGTTTATGGGCGGTAGCATGGGTTCAGTGGTAGGAGAAAAACTTACCCGCTTAATCGAGCGAGCGACGCAAAAGCGGTACCCTTTGATTATCGTCTGTGCCTCTGGTGGAGCCAGAATGCAAGAAGGGATGTTGAGCTTAATGCAGATGGCAAAGATATCAGCTGCTCTAGAGCGCCATCGAGCCGATCTGCTACTTTATATCCCAGTTTTAACTAATCCCACCACTGGCGGTGTTACCGCTAGCTTTGCCATGCTGGGCGATATCATTGTGGCAGAACCAAAAGCAACAATTGGTTTTGCAGGTCGCCGCGTAATTGAGCAAACTCTGCGAGAAAAGCTACCCGATGAATTTCAGACGGCTGAAGATTTACTGAAGCACGGTTTTGTGGATGCGATCGTCCCCCGCACCCAATTAAAGAAAACTTTGGCGCAGTTGATTTGCTTGCACCAACCCGTGCCTACTACACCTCATCTGGCGCAGTGGGAGTCAATAGCTTTAAGCACTCCAGCGGCTTCGAGCAAGAGCAGGGGCGTTGAGGCTAGGGAGTAGGGATCACTCGCCCACACTGGGGTTTGGGAAAAATGCTCAGGGACATGATATTGATATTAGAGCGGCTCAATCTCTACCTGTCACTAAACCATTATTTATTATGGGTTTTGCAGACCTGTCCATTGCAGAAATAGCAGCGGACTACAACCTCCCTGCTGAGGAGGTACTTGCTCTGTGCGATCAGTTGGGAATTGCTTATAAAACTTCCAAGACCCGTTTAGCCTTGGAGGATGCAAAAGAAATTATTTCCCAAATTTTGTCTCAAAGACATCGCTCAGACACTGAGGGTTCTTCAGGTGGAATGCCTTAAGCGCCTTTATGCTTGGAAGTGTTGAGTTTAAGTCCCATTACTTCCAACGTCCAACGAAGAAGGAATTAGAGCTTCCGTCTTCAATATTGTTAAGTGGTAGAGGAGATTGAGCGATCGCTAAATAGCTGTATTGAGCGTTAAAACTCTTTTAAGGAGAACCATGTTTAAAAAATTGATCGGGCTTGTGGTGGCAACTGTATTGTTGACCTTTGGGCTGGTTATTGGTAATGCGAATGCGGTCGAACTTAGTAAAGATGTCCGCACAGTACCATTAAATAATCAAGGTGACACTACTGTACTGAGTCTCAAAGAAGTCCAAGAAGGCAAACGCTTATTTAACTACGCTTGTGCTCAGTGTCATGCTGGCGGCGTTACCAAGACAAACCAGAATGTAGGACTTGGACCCGAAGACCTTGCCGGAGCGACACCACCCCGTAACAACCTGGAAGCGCTGGTGGATTATATGAAAAATCCCACCACTTATGATGGGGAAGAGGAAATTGCAGAATTTCACCCCAGCACCAAGAGCGCAGATATTTACGCAGCAATGAGAAATCTGAAGGAGGATGACTTGAAAGAAATTGCGGGTCATGTTCTCATCCAGCCAAAGATTATCGGTCAAAAGTGGGGAGGCGGCAAAATTTATTATTAAAGCCCATCTCTAGAACGTGAGGAGTGAATAGTTGAGGGTTAAAGGGTAAGGATACTTTTCACTCCTCACTTCTTACCCTCACCATCCTTAAATTAACTGCTGCATAAAGTGATTTCACACCATAAAAGGTAGTGCCTCAAATGCTACGTCGATTGTTTTGGGTTCGTTTGTTCATATTGCCAGTAGTCTTGGTTACCATGTTGCCAGGTTCCGCCCTCGCTGCTGCTATCGATCCATATCTAGCAAGGTATTTGCACGTTACGAGTCCAATTGCCCTGCAATTAAATGAGCAAGGTGAAACTCGCTCTTTTTCACCCGAAGACCTATCCCGTGGCAAACAACTGTTTGCCAGCAGCTGCATGAATTGTCATGTGGGTGGAGCAACTTTACCAGATCCACAAGTATCTCTCTCCCTGACAAAGCTAAAGGGGGCAAATCCCCCACGTGATAACATCAACAATCTAGTTGCCTACTTCCGGCAACCCATGACCTACAACGGCAGTGAAGAAACTTATTGGTGTCGCCAAGTGCCTGAGAGTTGGATGTCACAGGAGGAAGTGGAAAGCTTAGCAGCTTTCGTGCTGACGGCGGCGCAAAAAGCTTCTGGTTGGGGAACAGAAACTTTTTGAAATAGCAGCGGCTATAAGTCAGAGGGCTGTGCTATGTTGCTTGCCCTCTCTATTTGTTATTACCCAACTTTGTCTTAAACGCTGGAATTAGCCCCTGATCTTTTAGCAAAAAACTAGTATCTATGACAACTTGTCATATTTAGTGGTTGTTTTTATTTAAAATTGAATAGTTAAGATAAAACTCTTGGGAGAAATCTATGAAATTGATTGCTGCAACTCTGCGGCGCTTCGGTTTAGTTGTATTGACAATGGTGTTAGTCGCTAGCAGCTTCGCCTTCTTCACTCCCCCCGCAGCGGCTGAAAATTACAAAGTTAAGCTGGGGACTGACAAAGGAATGCTGGCGTTTGATCCACCAAAGCTGACCATTAAACCGGGTGACACGGTTGAGTGGGTGAACAATAAAGTTCCTCCCCACAATGTTGTATTTGATGCAGCCAATAACCCGACCAAGAGCGCTGATTTAGCTAAAGGCTTTTCTCATAAGCAGTTATTGATGACTCCTGGTCAAGAGGTGAAAACAACCTTCCCAGAAGATACACCACCAGGTGAATACACTTATTACTGTGAACCCCATCGTGGTGCTGGCATGATTGGTAAAATCACCGTCGAAGGTTAGGGATGCTGTTGATTTAGTCATAGTGGGATGAGTTAGTCTAGCTCAAACCGTAAATTGAAATGCCTCTAAGAGTCATAAACATAGTCTCTAGAGGCATTTCGGTTGCTTACTCAGATACATAGATCACTCATACTAATAACTAATCAAATCCATCCACAGGCTAGAAGATATAACTTGAAAAATTGGCTATCGTGTTGCCAGTTTCTCCAGCATGAGCAAAAATTTGCATGGTTCCTATTAGAGATAACAACCCGACAACAATCACGCCATACGTCACTTTTGGGCTGATTGCTGCTAATGTTCTTGCTTTTCTTTATGAAGCAAATCTACCCCCACAAGAATTAGATGGATTTTTTCACCTGGCTGCGGTAGTACCGCGAGAGTTAACAGCCAGCTTTGAAGGTGTTTCGGTAAATCAACCCGTACCAGAGTGGACGACCCTGATTACGTCACAGTTTTTGCACGGGGGTCTTTTGCACCTGGGCGGAAATATGCTGTTTTTATGGATTTTTGGCAACAATGTTGAAGACCGCTTGGGACATGTAAAGTATTTAATTTTCTATCTCGCGTGTGGTGTTTTGGCATCACTTACCCAGTGGTTCTTTTCCCAAAATTCGGGAATTCCTTCATTGGGTGCTAGTGGCGCGATCGCGGGAGTTATGGGAGCATACATTCTCCGCTTCCCCCAGGCTGAGGTTCTAACTTTGATTCCTTTAGGATTCTACTTCCCCGCAGTTCGACTCCCGGCATTTTACTTTCTCGGCTTTTGGTTTCTCCAACAAGCCTTCTATGGTTTTGCTAGCCTGGAGACTTCCACTAACATCGGGATGGAAAATGGTGGGATTGCTTACTGGGCGCATGCAGGTGGCTTCGTCTTTGGAGCAATTCTTGGTCCGCTGCTAGGTTTGTTTAGAGACGCAACGCCAGAATATTTGTAAAGGTAGTAGGTAAGAGGAAAATTTCTTTTTCCTTTTACTTTTTCCCTTAATCAATACAGTAGGAAAGACAACTGTGGTACCACTGCGCGATAACAATCCCATAAGCATCACTCCTTATGTAACCTATGGACTTGTTGCTGTCAATATTCTTGCTTTTATTTATCAACTAAGTCTGACTCCGCAACAATTAGAAGGATTTTTCCATCTAGCAGCAGTAGTACCGCGAGAGTTAACAGCTAGCTTTGAAGGTATTTCGGTAAATCAACCCGTACCAGAGTGGATGACGCTGATTACTTCCCAGTTTTTGCACGGGGGTTTTTTGCACCTGGGGGGAAATATGCTATTTTTATGGGTTTTCGGCAACAACGTTGAAGACCGCTTGGGACATGTAAAGTATTTGATTTTCTATCTAGCGTGTGGTGTTTTGGCAGCGTTAACGCAGTGGTTCTTTTCCCAAAATTCGGGAATTCCTTCATTGGGTGCTAGTGGGGCGATCGCCGGAGTTATGGGAGCATACATTCTCCGCTTCCCCCACGCCAAAGTTCTAACATTACTACCTTTAGGATTTTTCATCACTACAGTCCAAATTCCCGCTGTATTCTTTCTCGGATTTTGGTTTCTCCAGCAAGCTTTATTTGGTATCGCTAGCTTAAATGCTCCTACTAACATCGGCATGGAAAGTGGCGGAATTGCTTACTGGGCGCATGCAGGTGGGTTTTTCTTTGGAGCAATTCTTGGACCCCCACTGGGTTTGTTGAGGCGCTCTTAGTGGTTAGATTTTAGCTAAAGACCAAGCCGCCTACACGAAGAAGAGGACAAGGGGAGGGGGGGGACAAGGAGAGAAACCCCATAGATAAATCTAGTACCCCTCGACCTTGCAGGACAAGCGCAACGTTTTTCTTCTTTCCCCTTGTCCTATAAAGGTCAACCACTAACTAGGACAACAGAGTAATCTGTCCAAACCCAGATCTACCACCTTTAGGGAGTTCAGCTACATAAAGGTTACCGTTTCTAGTATTCTCAATCAAATCCAGGGGATCTGTTAGGTTCGAGAAAACTTTGGTAGCACTACCGTTAACGTTGCCATCAGTGCCAAGGCTTAGAGCCAAGATATCGTCTCCACCACTAAATTCAGTAACTAACAGCTTGTTTTGCAGCGCGCCACCGAATTTGCCACTCTTGTACTGAATCGCACCGTTGGGAGAACGATTCCGACCAAAATCATAAGCAAAACCTTGGTAGTCTGGGTCGGTCCCGGTACCTACGGCATATCCTGAATAAGGAGAATTTACAGTTGGTTTTACAACCTCAGCAGCATCAGGTCCTGGATTAGGGTTACCACCGTTTAGGATGTACTCGCCACGCAGAGGGTTTGGGTGACCATAATAACCGCCACCATCACGTCCTATTTTGAAAAGGTAATCGTTCTGAGTAGCAACGTTGGTTAGTGCCTGATTTCCTGGCTGCGTAGGATCTTCAGGGGTATTGCCGCCAGCAGCACTCCCGTTAGTAGGTACATAGAGGTTATTATTACTATGCCAAACTAAATCGTAGGCATTGCGAATACCTGTAGCGAAAATCTTTACAGGAGCATCAGCGGCAAAGGGTTTATAATTAGCGGCTCCACGAGCTTCTGTTTGTACATTAAAGACTCCTTTAAGTGGTCTCCGTCTAGGATCGATTTGTAAGATAGCACCGCTTAACAAGTCTTCTGCACGGTTGAACCAGGCATCATCGGGAGCACCCATCGCACTATTACTGCCTTGGCTGACGTAAAGATTGCCATCGGGACCAAAGGCAATGCTTTGAGTTAGATGGTCTTTCGCAGAGCGAGGCAAACCAACAACGTAATCTTGAATAGTAGGGTTAAAACTAGTACCTGTATTCAAGGTTAGTTTCGAGATTTTGCCCGAAAAATCTTTAGCAGGTTCTGGTTGCAACGGATTATTGTGCGAGATCCACAAAGCTCTAGGATTACTAGGGTCGAAGGTAATACCTATAATGGCGCGACCAGCAAGCTGTTTGTTCCTGAAAATTTGTTCACCCGACAGCTTACCAGTACTACTATTGATTGTCCAACGGTGCACGCTGCCATCCAAACCAGCACCATAAAGCTTACTGCCATCGGGACTAATAACCAAGCTAGAGATTAGAGCACCCCTGTAAACCTGCTGTTGAGAGAATCTCACTCCTGGAGTTGTTTGTGTAAACTCAGTCCCTGTTGTGAATGTTGTGCTAAACGGCTGGAAGGTAGCACCGGACTGATCTCTCACACCTTCTGAAACCCTAAAGGTGTAACTGGTGTTTGGCTTTAGTAGCCCACTGGGTTGGAAAACAATAGTATCATCGCCGCCACTAGTATTGAAGTTTCCCTCAACGAGTTCTTTATTAAAAGTCTGATATAGCTGGACGTTATTAAGATTTAACGTTGCCACATCTACACCTTGTCCCACATTCGGCAGAAAAACATCAGTGGCGATCGCTGCGTCAAGCCTTACCCCTGAAACACCAGTTCTAGGAAAGCTGTCTGGAATGCTTGGGTGACTACCTGGCGTTATAGGTACGATTTCTAGGTAGTTAATCTTAGTATTAATGCCGCCAAACGCATCAATAGTCAGCTTGCCATCCGTAACTTTAATTGTGCCGCTGTTAAGCTGATACTTCTGGGTTTCGCTACCTTGAAACTGGTTGATGATAGTGTCGCCTTCTACCCTGATGGTGTGCTGGCTATCATATA
This sequence comes from Chroococcidiopsidaceae cyanobacterium, assembly GCA_041748755.1. Taxonomy (GTDB): domain Bacteria; phylum Cyanobacteriota; class Cyanobacteriia; order Cyanobacteriales; family Chroococcidiopsidaceae; genus JAHHHE01. The sequence continues at coordinate 9,228 of JBGTCQ010000217.1, forward strand.
AACCGCGATTATTAGCTGTGTCACCAACGCTGACTGTTACGTTGTAGGTGCCATTGGGTACAGCATATTCCCAGGCAGCATCAGGAGTATTCCCAAACTGCATATGCTGTAGAGTATCAATTCGTTGGTCAGCGTTGGTCAGGTTGCGATCGCGTGCAAAGGCAGAAATATGTATGGGCGCGCCAGTAGCTTGATTTATCCAGCCATAGCCACGAGTAGAATCATATGCCAGACCACTATCCTTGGTATACCCAGTTGGTACAACAGAGCCACCTGGCTGGAAATTAATCTTAACGTTTTGGGCAATGCCGAAACTGTAAAAGGTAATCGGCACATTTTGTGCTTGTTCAGTATAGGACAGAATGCC
>JBGTCQ010000218.1:0-16106 GCA_041748755.1 Chroococcidiopsidaceae cyanobacterium
CCACAACTGGCAGCTAATCCGGGACAACCTAAAAATGTAGTGCGGACTGAACCTTTATCACCCGCACCAATTCGCATTACCGTAGCCGATTTACCTGAACCATTTGCTAGTGAAAGCGCCTCTAAGTCGCCCAATGTCGTACCTATTCCCCAAAATCCGACGCTGCGTGTGCCAGCTGGTTTTACAGTAAATGTCTTTGCGGAAAATTTAGATCGTCCCCGCTGGCTTGCGCTTACTCCCAGTGGCGACGTGCTAGTAACAGAAACCAGAGAAAACCGGATTCGGCTACTGCGTGACACTAACGGCGATGGTGTATCCGATGTCAATAAAACCTTTGCTAGTTCTGAAAACGGGCTGAATATCCCCTTTGGCATGGCTTTTGCTGATGGTTCTTTCTTCCTAGGCAATACAGATGCTGTCCTGCGGTTTCCCTACACCAAAGGTCAACAGCAAATCACTGGCACTGGTAAAAAAATCGCTGATCTTCCTGGTGGCGGCTACAACCAGCACTGGACACGCAATGTCGTTGCTGCACCAGATGGGCAGAAGTTGTACGTCTCAGTTGGTTCACAATCAAATGTTGAGGAAGAGCCATTACCCCGTGCTTCGGTACAGGTGATGAACTTGGATGGTTCCAATCAGCAGACATTTGCCTCTGGCTTACGTAACCCAATTGGGCTTGACTTTCACCCCAAGACGCGCGAACTATATGCGGGAGTGAATGAACGCGACAAAATTGGTGATGATCTAGTGCCAGATTATTTAACACGCTTACGGCAGGGAGACTTCTACGGCTGGCCTTATACTTATCTAACAGCGAGTAACCTTGATCCTCGCCAAACACAGAACGGGAAGAGTAAACGCCCCGACTTAGCAGTCCGTACCAAAACACCAGATGTGCTGTTTCAGGCTCATTCAGCGGCTTTAGGGCTACAGTTTTACGACGGTAAAACGTTTCCTGAAAAATACCGCAACGGTGCTTTTGTTGCCTTTCGTGGCTCCTGGAACCGCGATCGCGCTACTGGCTACAAAATTGTGTTTGTTCCCTTTAATAGCGGTAGACCTCAAGGCTACTACGAAGATTTCCTCACTGGTTTCCTGCTTAACTCAACCGAACCTACTACTTGGGGTAGACCAGTCGGCTTACTTGTGCTGCCCGATGGCAGTTTGCTTTTAACCGAGGAAGCCAATAATCGGATCTACCGCATTCAGTACAAAGCTCCATAATTCTGAACGAGCTATAGTTTGACCAACCCGATTTGCATCAATGCTTGGGTTGTAATTCCCAAGCCGAGCAGGGCGATGACCAAGGCACTTATAGCAGGCAATACTTTTATCAACCGCATTGTTGGTACTCGCTCAAACAGCCGCTTAGCGCGAACGAGTAGCAATCCTAGCGCAGTTAATACTCCTGCTAGCCCTAAACTAAATGCCAATACCAGCACCAGTCCAAAGCCAACACGACCTAGAGCAATGGAACTCAGTAGCACAACCAAAGCTGAGGGACAGGGTACAAGACCGCCAGAAATACCTAAGATAAGTAGGCTGCGCCAGGTAACGGGCGAACCGTCAGCGCTGGGAGGCAAGTGCGAGTGGGTTCCATGACTATGCCCGTGATCATGCTCGTGGTGATGGTTGTGGTGCTGCTCGGCGTGGTGTCCTAAATGCGATCGCTTGAGCAGCTGGGTACTCCGCATCCGGCTGATGAAAAGGTTCACACCGATTGCAACTACCATCAGACCAGATAAGCAGCTGAGCCAGGGGTAAAGCTGCTCTGGCAGGATGTACTGGGAGGCGAAGAGCGCCACTAGCCCTAGAGCGAACACGCCAATAGTATGAGTAATCGTCGTCGTCAGCCCCAAAAATACAGCTTGTTGAGCGGTAGCACGCGCCCCCACAAGGTAAGCACCAACTATCGTTTTTCCATGTCCAGGTGACATGGCATGCATTGCACCCCATACGAAAGAGCCGAACGTAGCAATTAAGAAGCTCCCAGCTTGCCAAGAATCCTGCATCAATGAAATCTGCTGGTTTTGGGGACTGAATATCAAGTTTTGCGTCTGTCCAGAATTAAAAACAGTCGCCAGACAGCGAGCAGCGGGTGCTTCTGGCAGAAATAAATTGTACTGCATCTTGAGCGCTTGTATCGGCTGAAACCAGCTGTAAGCTAGCTGCAAGGTAGTGTGGGTATTTGCAGTGACTTTTAGCGACGGTATTGTATCTAATGGTGCGATAGTCAGGGTGCCTTTGTGCTTGCCATCAGTGAGGCGGATGCGATCGCCCAAAAAAGCCTCAAGTTCTGCTTGATGGCTGCGGACTTCAGCTGCTGACAACTGACCATTTCGGTTATCATCCGCTGACGCTACCAAACCCGTGGGAATCGTCAATGTAATCTGGGTTTCTGTCTCGCCTACCATAATCTCAGCAACTGCTAAGTCAGCCCAATGTGCAAGACTTGGCGGGGCGAAGGCAATTGAGAGTAACAGCGAACCCAAAAACGAGATAATACTAAGCTTGTATCGACGCCACTTCGCGTTCATGCCTTTACCTTATTAGTTGCTTACAACCCAAGTCCTAGCGATCGCCGTGCCTGTTGATCGAACTTGGGATCTATTTTTTGCGCCATCTGAAAGTAAGCTCTAGCCTGGGAGGAGTTCCCTAGTGTCTGTTCGATAGTGGCTGCTCGATAAAACATGCCAGCGTCGCGGATACCAGTGGGCAGCAGCACTGACTGCATTACCTGTTGAGCTTCACGCCAGCGCCCTGAACGGGAAAGCGCCCAAGCCAATGTGTCAAGTGTTTCGGCATCGCGGCGGATAGTTAGTTCTGCCTGCATCAGGGATAGAGCTTCTGCCACCTTCTCAGGGCGATCGCCCTCTAGCAACAACCGCGCCAATTCACGCCTATGTCCAAAGGAGCCGCTGCCGTGTCCTGTGGCAGTCTGACGCAGGAGAGCTTCGGCTTCCTCCCGTAGTGCTAGAGCCTCTGAAGGGTCGCCTTGCAACTCCTTCAGTCGAGCCATACCCCGCAAAACAACGTGGTCGTACGCCGTCGAGGATTCTTTTGAGTAGGCAACGACCTGGTTATAATGACTTTCGGCTGCCTTGTACTGTCCTAACCTAGTTTCTAGTTCCGCTAGATGCACAAGTGCTAGAGCATATCCTGGTAGGATACGCAGGGTTTCGCGGTACAGTTCACCCGCTAGTGCTAACTGTCCCCGCTTAAAGTAAAACTGAGCTAAATTAGTCCGCGTCCAAGCAGAAGAGCCTGTTTCTCCCGCTTCTTCAGCAGCTAAAGCCGATTGGAAAGCTTGAATTGCTTCTTGATCGCGCCCTTGATTGACCTTTACCAATGCCTGTAGAGTCAGGCTTCCTAAAGTTGGAATCCGCTCTACCAAAATATCAGCTGCTTGACTTGCCTCTGTTACCTTGCCCGTAGCTAAGTTCGCCGTCACTATGACCGCTAAGGCATCCTCGTCCCCAGGCTGAGACTTAAGTACCTGCTTTGCCAAACGAATGGCTTCGGAAAAGTCATGTCTAGCTTGCGCCACCCGTGCTAGTACCAGAACAGCACCATTATTGTCAAAAGGTAAGTTAGCTAGCGATCGCTGTGCCGCCTGCTCTGCCAATAAATACCAACTACCCTCTTCGGTTGCCCGCGCCATCTTCAAGTAAGCTCTAGCTAATGAAGCTTGGTTTAAGCCACTTTGGGGAGCTTGGTTGACTCGTTCCTGATAAAAGGCGATTTCCTTTTGCAGACTACCTGTGGGATTAGTAGTGCCTGGTAAAGAGCGGGAAAAAGGGTAGCGGTAGGGGGCTTCAAGTTTCGAGAACTGCTGATTCACCAAATCAGACAACAAGCGCCAGCCAGGTGAGACGTTCAGTAGTAAGATGCTGGCGAGCGGTACTCCGAGCAGAAACAATACCCAAAACCGTTGCACACTCTTTTGTTTAGCCTGATGCTCGGAAAAATTACCCTGCTTCATAATTATTTTTTCTAAAGAGGTGCAGCAGAGGAGAGTGTAAATTAAGGCTGCTCCCCTGTGCTTCCTCTCTTCCTTTATTTTTTAGGAGCGCTGTTCTAATTAGGTAGAGCTAAATATGGGAATGCAGGCACTAATGGATTGTGACCTTGGGCAGGGTTCCCAGGCGCACCTTCATACGATACGTTATCGGTAGCAGCTGGATTATTTGTTACCACCCTTAATGTAAGGTCAATAACATCATCAGTGAGTTTGCGACCACAGATAGGGCTACCTAAAGCATTCAAACAAGTCGCTGGAATAGTTACTCCATAGTTGCTGGGCTGTGTCGTATCAATTCGCATTAGGTCTGGTAGAAAGGCGTTGAGCAAGGCATCAGCGCGAGCGGGAGTATTACCAAAAGCTACGAGCGTCTTTTTCGCTTCAGCACGGACGGGTGCGGCGGCAGCACTTAAGTCAGCAGTGGGCGGAATTTGGTTAAACGCATTCAGAAAATCGTTGGTAACAACCAAACCTTCATTAATCACCGGTCTAGCTAGCCGCTCAAACTGGCTAAATTTACCAGTCTGAGGATCTTTTACTAAGATTCTTTCCCAAACGTCGAAGGTCTGTGCTGGGGTTGACCCTTGCAGGTATGATCGCGGCACGCGGACAACAATTGTGTTGACGTTGTATCCTTTGGTAAAGTCAAGCGCCTTTTCTGGAGGAAGGAAGCCTACAGCAGGACCAATGCCCAAAGCACCTGCACGGACTCGAAAGTATTGCTCAACATCAAAGAAGAACGGGTCTTCTCGCAGTCCAGCAAATACGGTCATCTTAGAGCCACCCAAAGATATCTCGTTAAGCGTGGGCTTTGTATTTAGCGGTGTAGTTTTTCCTTTAGCTTGGAACTTGCGACCGTCTCGGAAGGAAGTTATTGTTATATCCTGCTGACCAGAGGCGTTTGGCGGACTAAATGTAAATCGTAGACTAACATTTTCCTTACCAGTGGGAGTCGCGTTTTTATCAAAAACTCGCCCAATTTTAAATGTGTATTGGGCGCTGTCGCTGAAATAATACTGCTGACGTGGCAGCGATCGCGGGTTTGTGTTCATCACGAAGATCAAGTCATCCTGCCTAGCTGCGGGATTTTGGTCTTTTTCACGGAATACAAACAAATCAGTCAAGTTGCGATTGCGACCCTTAGTGTCAACTTCACCGTCATCATGATCCGAAGCTTTGATGTATTGAGGGGCGATCGCCGCAGTTACGGTTAACCCCAAGGCGAGTACACCCAGTCCGATTTTTTGTTTTACATTCATTGTGGTAGCTGTACAGGTAAAGCAGTAAAAATGGGCCTCAGTAGCACGTGTATCCTTAAAAACATCCATAATCCATCTATCTTTAGTAAGAGGTTGGAGTTTTTGGTTTGATACACAGTGTCGTGTGATATTACTAATGGTCTAAGCTTCTCTTAATTAGCTGTTCACTTTCCAGACCAAAAACTGCTCATTTTTTGCTCACTTTTCCAGTCAGCGATTACTTCATCGCACCAAATCGCTTACCTGCACGACTATTACCTTGTATCCTTTGTCTAGCGGACCAACCGGAGGCGATGTGCTTTCTGTTGCTGGTTTGCCCACTCTTCAAAGAACTTCCCGTACCAGGCTGGTGTGACGACTGCTAGCAGCCTGGCAGACGCTGTACCTACGTTTTTGAAAGTGTGGAGAATACCCTTAGGGAAATCGACAAAAGACCCGGCACTTGCCATGAACGTGCGATCGCCCTCTTGAATCAAAAGTTCTCCCTCTAGGATGTAGTAAGCTTCCTTTTCCCAGTGGTGGATGTGCGCTGGTGGCCCGCCCTGAGGTGGTACCGTTATCTCAAACAGCGAATATCCTCCAAGCTGATCCTCACTCACTACTTTGCACGTTACCTGGTCACCATCTATCCACAACTTGCCTTTGTTCGGTGGGACGAGGGTGATCCTGTGATTACTTATCATCATGGTTGCCCTACTTGAGATTTTTGTGCTTAACATTTAAGAGCAATTTATAATTCCTCCTACTCACTTTCCAGTTCAAAAACTGCTCATTTTTTACTCACTTTTCCCGTTCAGTTGATTTCCCGATGCCAAAGGATGTCAGCTACGTGCCTAACTCCCGCTTTCAGGTGACGACGAAAGGTGCTGAAGGGTAAATCTAGTAATTCAGCTGCCTGCTCTTGGGTCGCGGCGGGGTGGAGGTAGGTGTGATATAACGCTCGGTAGGATTTTGCTTCACGTGGTGATGTCTGTAATGATTCAACTACCTCTTGCACCAAAGTCTGCAAAATTGTAATTCGCTCCGGCGGATTAGCAATGGTAGTAATCCGCTCCACAACCAGCCGCGATCGCAGTAAGGGATTATTTTGTAGTGCATTGGCACGAGAAAAATTACGTAAAGCATCTTGTACCGCTGCAACAAATTCAGGCTGACTGAGAACTAAGAGTGGCTCACTCACATGTGTTGGCGCGATCGCAGTAGCAGAAGCAGCAATTTCTCTTTGTGCTAGCAGTTCTTGCCAGGCAACGGTTGACACAACTCGCCAATCATGTCCATACACTCCATAGCGCCGTCCCCCAACTTGAAAATCAACCTCTGGCAACCGCGTTAAGTCTGCGTAGGCAAACATTGCCGCCCAAAAATCTGGTTCTGCACAGGTAAAGAATGTAAAGGCAAGTCCCGCTGTGGCCCGATGATGTTGCACAAAATTAATAAATATCAAGCTTTGAGTCGGTGAAACAGCTTGATATGTGTCCCGTGCCATCCAGAAGCGAAACAGGGTTGCTCCTTCGTTGGGACGCAGAGGTGCATGGGTTTGCAAATAATTCCAGGTGGCTACTGCACCGGGATCTGCTTGCAAGTCCTCGCTCGATTGATGTAGTGCTACCATCAACACAAAGCCAGCTGGCTGCTGCTGGGAATCACGAAAAATCAGTACCCCCTGAGGCTGCCGCGTTAGCCAATGCGCCGCCAAGCGTGCTGATTCTTCTCCTTCGTGTTCTGCCACCATACTGATTATTGCAGCCTTGTCAGTCTCCCGAAGCGTGTCAGTCAACAAGCTACTATTCTCTTGCCAAGTGAAACGGGGTCTGATTGCCGGATTATCGCGATGGAGGAAAATGTAATCGAACAGTACACGATGCTGCTCTTGACCGTGAGTTTGCTGTAAACGTGTAGTGTAGTAGAGTCGAGCGCGGCGGTGAAGTTCGGCATACCAATCGGGGTTACGCCAACGCACGTCAGCACTCAAAACTTCCCGTGCCAAGTCGTGGGGAAATATACCCAGTTGCCCTGATTCGATCAACGACAGTCCACGCAACCACTCGAATAATTCATGGACATCAGGTACATCTAGCATTAGCGCTAACAATGCTTCTGTAGTTACCCGCACCAAAGCACAGGCTTCCAAGGCCATGCGATGAGTTGGCGTGGGTACATCTTGGACAAATTTTTCTAGCAGCGTCTTGACAACATCAGGCACAGATTCCGGTTGAAAGTTGATTTCTTGTCCCTGAGCAAATACATCGGCAACTAGGGACAAGGCGAATGGATGACCGTGGGTAAAATCCAGAACTACCTGGTGCTGTGTGGCAGGTACTGCCCGTCTGGTAAGGTAAGCTTGGCTTTCCTCTGGACTCAGGTTTCGCAGCGGCAACGGATGAATCAAAGCCTGCCAGCCTGGATCAGTTCGCCACGCAGATGTGGGTGCATGGCGACCAGCTATTACAATTAGAGTATTTTCTGGCAATTGCGGCAAGAATTTTTCGCGCAGCCATTCATCTAGTGGTGTCAGTGTTTCATATGTATCAAGTAAAATAACATGGAGACTTGGTTTAGCCGCAAGCGCCTGTAGGGGAGAATCGTGGTTATTCAAACCCATTAATATCCGCAGTGCGCTGATGAAAGATTCAGGAGTTGGTTCTATGTTACGTGCATCTACGTAAAGAAATTGTATATTTAGTCGCTGACATATACGAGTAAATTGCCCAATTAAGCTGGTTTTGCCTACGCCACCAGGACCAAAAATGTGCAGCACATGAAAAGGTAGTTCCGATACTGTGATGCCTGCGGCGAACTGGTCTGAATCGCCCCGCTTCGCTAATGCTAACGTAGATTCAAATAGATCAAGCTCACGCTTACGTCCCACAAATCGGCGATGTCGCTCTGCATTTAGACGCTCTGCCAAAGACGATAACATGGGCCGTCCCTCACAGTAAAAATTAAGTTAGATTATTTAACTTAATTGAACCACTAACCCACTGCTATTTTCAACTGTGAATTCTGACTACCAGCTACTAACGATTTTTCCTAGTCCTACTACATCTAAGTAATCGATGGCATATGCTTTGCGAAGCAGGATAGTAGGAATAAATTCATCATACTTTTGGAGTTTAAGTGCTTCTTTAGGACTAACTAAATTTTGTGCTGTGATTTTCTGCTGACACAGAGAAACGATTTCGGTATGAAGTTGTGGTTTACTTTTGCCAAGGTTAATTGTAAGAAAATAGGGGTTGACACCGCCAATGCTTCTAATATCTAAATCCCGACCAAATAAATTGATTAATCTTGCCAAAGTGCGGTAAGCTTTGGTACCCATCCAAGGAAAAATACAGCAAGTCTTACCTTTTAGTGAGAGTACGTTTGCTTTAGCTAATCCAGCATTCCCCACCAGTTGACGTGCTATCTTTAGTCTTTCTTTAGCATTATCTTGCAAGTAGCTATACGAAACATCCTCAAATAAAACGCGACGCATTCTTTGTAAAACTTTGGCATGAATATCGCTACTACTACCACCACGCCAGGAAATACTAGCCATACCCTCAACATGCTTAACCCAGATAGTTCTTGCTTTTGGTTCAATATCCAAAACCTCCCACGTTCTACCTGCTAGAGTAAACTGATTTCCAGGAGGTGGCGGCATGATAATACTGCCAATTTCAATTGAATCGTCTCTAACTTTATACTCTCTGTTATCTGCAAAAACGGCGTAAAACTGGAAAGAACGCACTATTTTTTCTCCAGTTAAACCGATAATTAGTTTACCTTGTTCAGTTTGCTGAATGTGGTCAATTTCGATCAGGTAGCGTAGTAACTGCCGAAAATCATCTTTTGAAATAGCGCTAAATGGCGGTAAAGTCAAAACTTGCGCGGCAAGTGCAGCAGGTGAAAGTTCCCCCATTGCTGCTAAAATACTCATTGTTTGGTGATAAAGCAGGCTTAAAGGGTATTGAACAGGATGTATCGGTTCAATCCAGCGTTCTTCCAAATAAAGCTGAATAATAGCGATCGCTTGCAACAATTGCCAGGGAATTTGTTCAGGCAGTGATTCTTCACCAGATAATTCTGCTTCAGCACATACCAACCGCATTTCGGCAGGTTCGCCTCGTCTCCCGGAACGTCCTAACCTTTGTAAAAAGCTAGACACGGATATTGGCGCTTCTAACTGTATTACTCTCTCTAATTGACCGATATCAATTCCTAGTTCCAGAGTAACTGTTGCCGCAGTAACAGCCGCACTATTGCGATCGCGCATCGCTGCTTCAGCCGTCTCCCGCAATTTAGCAGAGATGCTGCCATGATGAACGTGATAGATATCTGGTAATCCCTCAGTGAAGGCAATTTGACGCAGGGTGGCAATAACTGATTCTGTTTCAGCGCGGTTGTTAGCAAATATCAGGCAGTTACGAGATTTTGTGTGATTGAAGATGTACCTATAATATGGGCTGACAACTGAATTATTATTTTCAATAGGCTGATTAGGAACATGAAAATGCTCTACAGCCAAATGTAACTTGCGTTGTCCACCCTGAATATCCGAGGTAATAACTTGCCTATCAGTTCCTGCTTGCAGCCACTGTGCAGCTGATGAGTAATCGCCAAGAGTTGCGGACAAGCCAATTCGACGCGGCGGTTTTTCGCTAAACTTCGCCAGACGTGCTAACTGGCACAGAATTTGGTATCCCCGATCAGAACCCATGAACGCATGAATCTCATCAATGATCACAAACTGCAAATCTTTAAATAGACGACTTAGTTCAGTATTTTTATTAATTAATAGGCTTTCTAAAGATTCCGGTGTAATTTGCAAAACACCTTTAGGATCTTTGAGTAAAATTTGTTTACGGCTTTGAGATACATCACCGTGCCAGTGTTGTACAGGAATATCTGCTTCTTTTAAGAGGTTATCTAAACGCTCAAATTGATCGTTAATTAGTGCCTTAATTGGACCAATGTATAATACTCCTATAGTATTGACGGGTTTCTCGTGTAATAAAGTTAAAACTGGCAGAAAAGCCGCTTCAGTTTTTCCTGATGCAGTCCCAGCAGCAAGTAATAAGTGAGCATCCGTGTCAAAAATTACTTTACAAGCTTCAACTTGGACTGGCCGTAATTCAGTCCAACCATGAGTGTAAATGTATTCTTGAATGAATGGGGCTAATCTAGAAAAAGCGTGGTCACTCATAAAGTAAACTCAGCAACGCCTTCATCTACATTTGTTTTCTCAGTCAAACTAAGCGGCATAGAACTGTGAATTATTTCCTCAAAAGAAATTTCTTGATTTTGTTGCAGGATATTTAAAATACTAATGAAATCGCGGACTATTTCTCCTGGGGTTAGCAATACTTCTGCACCTAGTCGGTTGACAATTTCTTGAATAAAGGCATTAAACTGATCAGCCGTAACAGCCTGATCATAACCATAGTGTGTTGTATGAACATCAGCTAACCGTTGCAAAAGCATTAAGATTTCTTGGTCGGTCAAATTTTCTAGCTGAATAACTGGTCCAGAAGTATCTTGAAAATCTTTAGTGAAACGACTTTTTGCTGTGCGTCTTTGCCATGCTTGATCATTAAATAATCCTCGTCTTGGATCTTCTAAAAATTTGGGTGTTCCTCCCAAGTAAATTCCTAAGTATTCAGCTTTGCCTTGCATTGTGTCGTTAAATATCGCTAACAGTTTATCGTAGTTATTCTGACGCGACATTGTATGGTTGATCTTGTACAAATGGACGGCTTCATCAAGCAGAACTAAAAGACCTTTGTAGCCAATATCAGACACAAATTTAGCAAAAAGCTTAATATAGTCATACCAGCTGTCATCATCAATAATATCTTTTGCGCTTAATGTTGATTTTGCATCGGTTTTATTATCAAATTCTCCTCGTAGCCAACGCAGTGCCGCGTTCTTTTTACTAGTATCATCTAATCGATAACCGCGCCAATAGTTTGTGACTACAGTGGCAAAGGTAAAACCATGAACTAAGCCTTCGGTATTTTTAACTGCTTCCAAAATTTTTGATTCCACATTGTCATCAAAACCATGATCATTTGGACGCATTCCGGTATCTTGAGCAACTTGGTTTTGGATACCATTAATCCATGCTTCCAGTATTGGTGCTAGTGCGCCGCCATCGGGACGAAATTTTGTAGAGATATTCTGCATCAACTCACGATAAGTTGCCACACCATGACCGCTTCCTACCAAGCGACGTTCTGGAGATAAGTCAGCATCAGCAACGACAAAACCGCGTTCCATAGCGTGGTTACGAATCAATTGCAGCATAAAACTTTTACCAGATCCGTAACGTCCGACAACAAAGCGGAATGCTGCACCACCTTCAGCAATGTTTTCTAGATCCTGTAAAAATGCCGTGACTTCTTTTTCTCTACCTACAGTAATATGTTCAAGACCAATTCTAGGCACCACTCCTGCGCCCAGAGAATTAATTAAAGCGGTAGATACTCTTTTAGGAATTTTAATTCTTGTCATGTGCTTTGACTTATTCCGTTAATATTAATTACTTTATTTAAATTTATTAAATACTCTTCTAAAATTCCTAGACCTAATTCTGAATCTGATTCAATAATTAGGTCACCGATGGTATCTAAAGCACATTCATTTATAGCATCGATTAATAGCTCTGGCATTGTGATATTTTCCTCAGCAATCTTTTTGATTTCTGGATTCGGTTCACTGTGCTGTATTATTGCTTTAAGTACCTGTAGCTCAGGTTGATTAAGTTGTGTCACAAATTCAACCCATTCATCAGATATTTTTTCAGGTTGATTTTGTTCAGATTGTAATTTTTGGTTACTAAAATCTTGTTCAAGCTTGTTTTTATTATTTCGATACTCTGATATTTGAGTTTGTAGGTGATTGACTTGTGCTTGTAATAATTCTAGACTAATTTCTACTGAGTGTCTCTCTTGAGCGATCGCTGATAAAGACTGATTCAACTCGGTTTTCTGTATTTCAAGTTCCTGAATTTGAATCTGTAGATTGTATGATGCTTCTTCTAGTTGGAGTTTTATTTGGTTGATAACTAATAAATTGTGTTCTAACTCCTCGTTTTGATTCTGGCGTTCTGCAATTTGTACTTGTAATTGCTTAAGTTCGCCTTGCAATACGTTGAAATTAGATTCGGCATCCTGCTTTTCAGCGTTCATAAACTGCATAAACTCACGTAACTCTTTTTTGCGTTTCTCAGAGTTATGAATTTGAGTTTGCAAGTCGTGTGTATCTGCTTCTAGTTTATTTTTATGTTCACTGAGAGTAATTAACTCCTGATTTAGCTGCTGCTTATAGCTTCGTTGCTCAGCAATTTGCGCGTACAGTTGATTCAATTCTGTTTTTAAAAAGTTTATGTTGCTTTTTGTTCTCTGTTGTTCAGTGACGATTGCTCCAAAAGACTGATTTAACTGTGTTTCCTGTCTCTGAAGCTGATAAATTTGACTTTGGAGAGTGGTTAAAGTCTGCTTTTGCTTAATTCTCTGCTTGCGGTTGACAACAAATACCCCTGAAAAAGTAGCAGGTACGGTGATTAATCCGGAGATCAAGGCTGGTTTGATTTCCTTGTTTATCAGCAGGCTAAGAGCAAAGCTGACACCGAAGGCAACTGAACCTAGAAGCAACAGATTTTTTATCATAGCTGAAGTGAGCTACTACAGGAATGATTAACTGGGTTTAGTATGACTAGAAACAGTCAACTCTGCTTGGAGGAAGTCAATAAACTGTCGTGCTGTCCGTCCTGAACGACCGTTGTGACGAGTTGCCCACTGCAAGGCGCGATAGTCCAAATCTTCCTGACTGAGAGTAATTTTAGCTTGCGCTGCCAAATGTCGAACAATAGTTAAGTAGGTTGGCTGGTTAGCTGGCTCAAAGGTTAAAGTTAAACCAAAGCGATCGCTAAACGAAAGCTTCTCCTGTAATGTATCCCAGGCGTGGACTTCTTCATTATTACTGGGACGGGGGCGATCTCCAAAAAACTCTCGAACCAAGTGTCGTCGATTAGAAGTTGCATATACCACAACGTTTTGAGGTTTTGCAGTTAAGTTGCCCTCTAGCACGACTTTAAAGGCTTTAAAAGCATCGTCATCTTCTTCAAATGAGAGGTCATCTACAAAGATGATGAACTTCTGCGGTACACTCCGCAACTGTTCTGCAATTTCTGGTAGGTCTTTTAAGTCCGATTTGGCGACTTCAATTAGACGCAGGTTTTGATTCCCATATTCATTCAACAACGCCTTCACCAAAGAAGATTTGCCGGAACCGCGACTGCCGTAAAGCAATACGTGCAAAGCTGGGTAGCCTGCAAGTAAAAACTCTGTATTATTCAGCAAAACGTCTCGCTGAAATTCATAACCCACTAACTGATTCAACTGGACTGGATCGGGATGCAGAATACCCACCATCTGCCCCGACTGCCAACGTAAAGCCCGGTACTGGGCAAATATCCCTGTGCCAAATTCCCGGTAGTAGGCTGCTAATTCCTCCAGTGCATCCACCCAATTGTCTAGCTGTTGCAGACTTGCTCGTAGAGGTAATTCATCAAGTATGTGTACTGTAGCTGGCTCATAATTCCAAGCAACAGGTGCAACAGGCAGATCGCTTGCAACTTGTACCCACTGACTCAAAGTATCGCTACTGCATTTGTAGAGACTCTGCAACGCTTGTAAATCTTGCTTAACGGCAGCTACTAAGGATAGTGGTAATTTTGCCAAGTCTGCTTGTTGAACAAGAATTGTGAAGGGATTACCATCTGTGAGAATTTGAGTAATCAGGTAGTCTTGCCAGCTTTGATTTCTAGCAGCGATCGCGTTGAACCACCTGCCGTATATCTGGAGGCAATCTAGTCCTTCGCCGTCGCTATGACATAGCGCTTGCAATAAGTTGAGGAATGCTTGACCAACTTCGCCTGTAAAGACAGATTGATAAAGTAACAGCGATGCTGCTTGACGTTGGAGGAATTGGATCGAGGCTAATGCTTGATTATCCATTAATTAATTGGGTGATGTACCTCAGCTATGGTAGATTGTCTGCCAACGTTTGAATACAAATATTACAGCTAGATAGGTTTTAAATAATGAATTTAGGTATTATCGCTGCTTGGCGTTGCATAATTGAGAGATGAAACTTAGGTGGATCAACATGGGTCAGCAAGACTGTTCCTTGACCCGTGTGGAGGGAGAAAATACGCGATTACGACATTATTTGACCCGACTCCATCGCCAGACCCTATGCTATTCCAAGTCCGTAGCTATGCTAGCTCACTCGATTCGGTTGTTAATTCACTACCCCAAGTTTCAGGATGTCCCTGTCCCTCATCGTTCCAGGAGAATCATCTTCTAATTCTGCAACGCCTATTTTCTCATTAGATTTCAAATGGCTTGAAAGGATTGGTTCGTAGGCAGATATAAAGAAACTTATGTTATTTTTTAGTGTTGAATTAATCATATAGAGTGTTTCAAGCTGTTGATTTTTATTAATGTACAAGAGATCTATTTTTTCGCGAAACGTAAAATAATTCCAAATTTTCCGGTATTGGCAATTTAAGTAAGATTTAACCATAGCTTGACCAGTAGTTAATACTTGATCGATACACTCATTCTGCATGATTCAGTTGAGCTTGATTAAATAGGCAAAACTGAGCTATTTATCTTCAGGCTTGTAAACAGCTGTGTTAGTCAGTTAACTGTAATCTAACCCAGCTCTTAAGCTTAATTTTCGAATAGAGGTTAGTAGAGGAGTGTATGCAGCAACCAAATTTTGAGCATTTGCTATTAAAGTCGATGAAGCGACGGCACTTTTTGCTTGGGGCTGGGGCAATGACTGGATTAGCGATCGCCAGTCAGTGGCCAAGTAGAGTCTTAGCACAGCCAAAGTTTTCTGCCTATCCATTTAGTCTTGGTGTAGCTTCAGGAGAACCGCGTCCAGATAATGTTGTGCTGTGGACTAGATTAGCTCCTAACCCGCTCAACGGAGGCGGTATGCCACAGCAAAATGTCTTAGTACAGTGGCAGGTTGCAGCTGATGAAAACATGAAACAGGTTGTCAGGGTTGGTACGGCAATAGCTACCCCAGAACTTGCTCACTCCGTCCATGTTGCTGTAGGTGAGCTTGAGCCTGGTAGATGGTACTGGTATCAATTCAAAGTAGGTAATGAAGTTAGCCCAATCGGTCACACTCGTACTACTCCTGCCTGGGGCGATCGCGTTAAGCAACTTCGCTTTGCTTTTGCCTCTTGTCAAGACTGGCAGAGCGGGTATTATCCGGCTTACAAACACATGGCAGAGGAAGACCTCGATTTGGTTGTTCACTTAGGCGACTACATTTACGAATACGGACCCCAGCCTGGTGGTCCTCGTCAACATAATAGCCCCGAAATCGTCACTCTTAACGACTACCGTAACCGCTACGCCTTATATAAAACCGACCCCAACCTACAGGCGGCTCATGCTGCGTTTCCCTGGCTTGTCACTTGGGATGACCACGAAGTTGATAACAACTACGCTAATGAAATTCCAGAGGACAACCAAAGTCGACAGGAGTTTTTGTTACGACGAGCCAACGCTTATCAGGCGTACTACGAGCATATGCCATTACGCCGCTTTTCGCTGCCCCAAAAAGCGGATATGCGGCTTTATCGCCGTCTATCCTTCGGTAAATTGGCTGAGTTTAATATATTGGACACCCGCCAGTATCGCACTGACCAACCTTGTGGTGACGGTCTCAAGCCTAGTCGTTGTGTAGAAGCTTTTGACCCTGATGCCACCATGACTGGACAGAAGCAGGAGCAGTGGTTGTTTCAGAATCTTGATAAA
>JBGTCQ010000219.1:0-23194 GCA_041748755.1 Chroococcidiopsidaceae cyanobacterium
TGGGTGGATTTGCCTGCACCATTAACACCGACTAAGCCAATGCGATCGCCTGGTTTGACTTCCCAGTTCACATCCTTGAGGACTTCGCCTGTGGGGTAGATTTTATTGATATGTTCCAGTCGCAGCATCAAGTGTCTCCAAAGGCGATCGCTGTAGTCGAATTAATCTTAACAAAATTTAACGCCAAATTAGCACTGACAACTGGTTGGAAGCAGTTAGAAGGAAGCGCGATCGCATTTCATTCACAGCCCTAATTGTGCTTTGGCTTCTTCCCAACTGATTGTCTTGCCTCGATCAGCTTGAGCAATGCTCTCCTTTAGCCGATTGGCAAACTTGGAATCCGAAAGGATGTCTAGCGTTTCTAGCAGAGAGGCAAAATGCTCATAGCTGAGTGCAACCATCACGGGTTTACCCCGCTTGGTAATAGACCTCCTGCATAAATAGTAAAGTAGTGTGACAGTTGGAGACCGTAGTGATGCAAAACAGGGTGGATACTGAATAGAAATGCAGCCCAAAAGTAGACATGCGATACCGTGAATTAGAGCATCTATCAAATCCTGAGTTTAGGCGCTTGTGCGGAGTGAGTTATGAAACGTTCAGCGAATTGGTTGAGGTGTTGCGCCCCCATCTAGAACGCCGAGGCAAACGAGGTGGACAAGCGAAGCTGAAGGTCGAAGACCAGTTGCTCGTGGCATTGGAGTATTGGCGCGAGTATCGCAGCCAGTTTCACATTGGGGTGAGTTGGGGATTGCACGAAACCACCGTCGGGCGGATTGTACGAAAGGTCGAAGATTTGCTAGTCAAGTGCAGCAAGTTGCGGCTACCCAGCCGGCGGCAGTTGTACCAACCCGGCTGGGAGTGGAAAGTGATGCTGGTGGATGTGGGCGAGATGGAAATCGAACGCCCTAAAAAAAACAGAAGCGCTACTACAGTGGTAAGCAGAAATGCCATACGCTGAAAGCTCAGTTATTGGTTGAGTTTGAGACGGGACAGATTATTTGTAGCGCCGTTGATACGGGCAAAACTCATGACTTTAAGTTGCTCAATCGTAGTCGCTTGCCCTTGGTGCCATCGCAGTTGTGTTTAGCTGACCGAGGCTATCAAGGTTTTGCCAAACGCCATCCGGGAGCTTGTATTCCAACCAAGAAGCCACGTAAGCAACCCTTACCAGTAGAGGAAAAGCAGCATAATCGGGCATTAGCACGACTGAGGGTTCGCGTTGAACATGTGATTCGCCGCTTCAAGATTTTCCGCATCTTCTCAGGTCGCTATCGCAATCGTAGAAAACGATTTGGCTTACGCTTGAACTTGATTGCCGGGTTGCTGAACTACGAACTGGCACACACTTCTTGATTCGTGCAGGAGGTCTAATAATCACAGGTTCATCCGCCAACTGATCAGGCAACCCTAACATCTGTTGCCGAGCTTCGGTAATGGTTAGATACTTGGGCATACTAGTAAGTGTACACTTACCGTAGCATGGCACTCAGGCGTAGGCGAAGCCCGTCGCAGACATCGCCCTTTTTTCAACTAGGTACGCAAGCTCCCACAATAGTTTCACCTTGTTGTTCTTTCTCTGCTAGTTCTAAATTTAATTGCAGTAATTTCTCTAATATTTCATCACTAGAATTAAAGTCATAAGCTTGAATGACTAATTGATCGAGTTGCTGATGCAGTTTATAAAGCTGACTCGTTGGCTCATTAAAAAATTTGTTGTATAACGTAGTAATTCCCCACTGTTTCTCTTCCATCTGTTGAGAGCGATACTGATGTAGTTTCTGAGCTTTTACCCTAATTTCATCAATTAATTTATTGTCAGGCGTTTGAGGAAATGGAAAAGTTTCAAAGCAAGTATTGTGAGTGTAGCGAGTATCACCTTTAAGAGTTGAGCTTTGAGCTTTAACCCAAAGGCGATGAATTTTAGATGTAAGAATGCCCAAAATATAGAAATCATCTGAGGCAACAACGATATTTAAATCACCAGGTAGCCAGTTGAGAGGAGCAGGAATGAATATAGCCCATTTTGAGACTCTGGGAACAGTGAAATAGTAAGATAAAGGTGCGATCGCCTTTCTCATTTCTAATCTTTTTCCTTCATATTTCCACCAATTTATTTTTAATTGGTTATTACGGTTATTCTCTCGTTCTCCTGGACTAGTTGTTTTTACTCTATTAAAGGGCATTTCATAATTACTAGCTTCTTCAATACTCATATCATTGAAATCAATAATCCAACGCTCAGGCATACCATTAGGATTTTTAGCCAAATTTGCCCCCATTGAGAAGAGTTTGAGGACTTCTTGATTTCTTGAGTCAGCTTTAACCCAATCTTTCACCTGCTGCTCAGTAACTATAAAACCTTTGCCATTAGGAATAACACCCTGAAAGCACTTATTTAAATTTGCTTTTAATCGAACTGCTTTTGAAACATCAATACTTGCCTGTAAAGATGAACTTATTTGTGAAACTGTCACATTATCTAAATAGTAATTTTTAGGCTTTTCTTTACACCAATTAACAATACTGACGTGAACCTTTGCTGCACCAGACCAAGGTTGTGTAGCAACAGCTTCATGAATATAGCCATTGTTTTGAGTAATATAGTCTAAAGCAGCAATTCTACTTTTACCCTGACTAATAGAATTAGTCCCAACTAATCCCGCTCTACCTTTTTCTCCCAAATGGCTATTAGCTAAACGAAACCAATAAACGCAAAAATCTATATCTTTGACATCTGGAAAACGTTGAAAAACTTTATCTATATATTCATCACCTAAAGCTGTTCTCATGTGCTTGCCACCCAAAAATGGTGGATTGCCGATAATTGCATCAGCTTGATGCCATTCAGTAAACAAGGCATCTTGACAAACAATATTATTATCCAAACTGTCCAAAGGTAAAGTAGGCTCATACAAATTCAAGTTATCAATCGCAATTTTACGAGCAATCATTAGCGTTACCCGTGCCAATTCCACCGCAAAAGGATTAGTGTCAATGCCGTAGAATTGTTGTGGTGTGACAAAGCCCATTTGAAGTTGATCGCGGGAAGATTTGCGGCGTTCGGCAATCTTATCCAGCAGCAACATTTCAATTCGCTTTAATTCTTGATATGCGATATAAAGGAAATTTCCAGAGCCACAAGCTGGATCAAGCACTCGATAACTTTGTAATTCCAGTTGTAGTGACGAAAGTTCAGCAATTGTATTTGCGGCTTCAATTCTTTCTTCCCAATAGCGGCTAATTGTCGGGCGGACAATTTTCATAATGTCAGCCTCTGAGGTGAAGTGAATTCCCCGTGCATGACGCTCTTGTGCATCTACCGTACCTTCAAATAAGCTGCCAAAAATAGCAGGACGTACCTTACTCCAATTTTCACTTGCAGAAACATCCAGAAAATTCAATTCTTCCCGTGTTAATTCAATCGGATGAATTACTCTAAATAAGCCGCCATTGAAGTAATCCACACCCTGGTAACGTCCAGCAGGAGTGATTCCCTGTTGATTCATCTCACGAAATAAACCACCCAGGACATCATACGAATTAGCACCACTCATGCACTGTTGAACACAGGAAATAAACAAATCACGTGGTAGCAATTGGCGATCCTCAGCAAACATCGCCAGTACACACTGAAGGATGAACCGTTGCGCTACCAATTTATCAATCCCGCGCCCACTCAGTTCTACTAGCAATTGCCCCATTCGACGCGCGGCGCGTTCTGTCACCTCTAACTGGTTATTACGGAATACAGGAGTCCGATTGCTGAACTCCATAAACGCGAATGCTCCTGCCCTTTCTGGCAGCTGTTCTAGGGGTATAGTGTCTACTGGCGTGTCCAGTTGCGTGTCAAAATCAAAGATCCAAAACTCGTCAAAGTTACACAGTAAAACATACTGAGGGCGATCCGGTACTAAGCGTGTCCAATAATCAAAAGCCTGGGAATAATGCTTGCTGAGATCTTCCCCCCGCTTTTTCATCTCAAATAAGACGCGAGGCTTCCACACTAGATCCGCAAATCCGGTTTTGCCCTTCTTACTGCCTTGTTTAATTGCTTCTTCGTAGGATGCCCCAGTTTCCAAAGCCCCTTCATGCCCAAATGCCCGAAAAAAGCGGTCTAGAAAGGTTTGCGCTTCTTTCTTTTCATGTCCATTAATGTGTTTTTGACAGAAACTAACAAAAGTTTGCAGACTTTGAGGGGTAGCTGGCATATTGGACAGAATACTTGATGGTCGTATTCTTAAGATGCCCTTTTATTACGTAAATATTGCGATCTGCCTTTGGCAGTACCGCTTGGTATCGCCTTTGTAGTTGGGTGAGATTGAAGCGCTCGTAGTGCTACTGCTTTGCAGTTGCCTGATTATGCGGCTCAAATTTTCAAATAGCTATCTACGAAGTAGAAGCCGCCAACTCTGCCAAACGTTCTTGCTGGTCTTGAGAAATGCAATCTTGAATTATTAGCTCCAAATCACCCTCAAGAAATGGGTTGAGCGCATAATTCTTATTCAGACGGTGATCTGTCACCCGATTATCCTTGTAGTTGTAGGTACGAATTTTTTCGGAGCGCGACCCTGTTCCTACCTGCGATCGCCGCATCGAAGTCACTGCATCCTGTTGTTCGCGTAACTTCATCTCATACAGCTTGGCCCGGAGAATTTGCATCGCCCGTTCTTTGTTTTGTAGCTGGCTCCGCTCTTCTGTACAAAAAATCCGAATTCCAGTAGGTTTGTGATAGAGATCAGCTGCTGTTTCAACTTTGTTAACGTTTTGCCCCCCAGCACCGCCAGAACGCGCCGTACTCATTTCAATATCTTTCGGGTCAATGTGGATTTCTACATCATCCACTTCCGGCATTATCGCCACTGTTGCTGTTGAAGTATGAACCCGACCCCCAGCCTCTGTTACTGGCACTCGCTGTACTCGATGAACTCCAGCATCAAATTTCAGTTTGCTGTAAACTTGGTCGCCCTGAATTTCCAGCATTGCTTCTTTAAAGCCGCCCATCTCAGCTAATGATTCGCTCACCAGCTTCACCTTCCACTTTTGGGTTTCGGCGTAGCGAGAATACATCCGCACTAAATCTCCCGCCCAAATACTCGCCTCATCGCCACCAGTCCCCGCCCGAATTTCCAGCATGATATTTTTGTCATCATTCGGGTCGCGGGGTAACAGTAAAAACTTCAAGCGCATCTCTAGCTGATCTAGCTGCGCCTCTAAGTCTTGAACCTCTAGCGCTGCCATCTCTTGCAACTCTGGATCGCTAGCTGATTCTTTTAACACCTGACGCACACCTACTAATTCTGACTGGGCAATTTGCCAGGTTTCATAAGTAGTAACCACTTCTTCTAATGAAGAACGCGCCTTGGCTACCCGTTGCATCTCTGGCGGGTCGGTAGCGATATCCGGATCGCTAAGGCGGCGCGTCAATTCATTGAAGGTTTGCTCGACTGATTTTAGTTTATTCAGTAGGTAGGTTTCAGCCATGATAGCGATTACATCAAAATAGTAGGGTAGTCAGAGAAACGCATTTTTCCAGCTAAAATGTGGATTCTAGATTAAAAAACTCAAATCCACACATTTTCAAGCTGAAGACTGACCCCGCTACTTTTCCTTCGCCTCATCGGCTGCTGGTGCTGGTTCAGCTTCCATCATGCCGTACTTACGCATAAACCGCTCAACTCGTCCTTCAGTGTCAATAATCTTTTGGGTACCAGTGTAAAACGGGTGATTTCCAGACCAGACATCGACGTGCAATTCTGGTTTTGTCGAACCAACAGTTCTTACTACCTCGCCATTGCAGTAAACCTTAGCTTCTGGATACCACTTAGGATGAATATCATTTTTAGCCATTGTTGTCTTTTTGATAACCTCGTCAATCTATACCTATTTTAGCTTTTAGATAGTAGTCATAGGTGTCTTGCCTATGGCTACTGTGAGCAGAGCCTTCTAACGTTTGGAGAACTGGGGTGCTTTCCGGGCTTTGTGCAGACCATATTTCTTCCGCTCTTTCGCCCGTGGATCGCGGGTAAGGTATCCCTCAATTTTTAAAGGTGGACGGTTGTCTGGATCTAGCTGACATAGGGCGCGGGCTACTCCTAGACGAATTGAGTCCGATTGTCCGGTTAAGCCGCCACCGTGGGCATTAACCAGGATGTCGTATTCATTTTCCAACCCCAAGGTTTCTAGCGGTGCTTTAGCGATCGCAATGTAATTAGGGTTGAATTGGAAGTACAAGTCTCCAGATTTGCCATTAACAGTTAGCTGACCGCTACCTGGAACTAGGCGTACCCGTGCTACTGACGTTTTACGACGACCTGTGCCCATGTACACGACACGACCGCTAGTGGTATCTACGGCTTGCATTATTTAGGTTCTCCTGGAATTGTCTGAATTTTTAACTCTTGAGGTTGCTGCGCTTGGTGGGGATGATCTGTTCCAGCGTAAACTTTGAGCTTAGTAAATAGTTGCCGCCCTAAACTATTTTTCGGCAACATGCCCTTAACTGCACGTTCCACAATTCTTTCTGGTAGACGATCTTGCAACTGAGCAAACGTTTCCGTCTTCATCCCGCCTGGTCGTCCAGAATGGCGACGGTAGAGCTTCTGGGTACGTTTTTTCCCTGTAACTCTGACTTTTTCTGCATTAACGACAATCACGAAGCCACCCGTATCCATATGCGGGGTATATTCGGGTTTATTTTTCCCGCGCAGGATCATAGCAATTTCGCTTGCTAGCCGACCCAGACGTTGCTCAGCAGCATCGACCACGTACCAATCACGTTCAATCGAATCTTGAGGAGGAAGGTAGGTATTGTTCATGGGGATTTTAGTATCCTTTAATTCAGTAATTTAGGGGTCAGGGAAAGAAAATTTTATCTCTCGCTCCTTGTAGGCGACAAATAGATGCTAGAGAAGGTTGATACCCTCCTGCTCTTGGTGAGCGACTCGTTTCTGACCCCTTTCACAATCGGTTGGAGTTGGCAAAACAAACTTAGGCAGTGTGTCGTACCAGACTTCTGGGGAAAAAGGAAATTCTGGATAGCCAATTCGCAATAAGCATAAGCCGTGGGCAGGGGCGGCATATTTTACTTCTTCACGACGCTGTTGTTGCCAGAGTTGGGTGAAGCTATCGGGCGATCGCGCTCCCCTGCCTACTTGAACCAGAAGCCCAACCAAAAGCCTTACCATACCGTACAAAAATCCATCCGCCTGAATTTCAATATGGATGAACGGGCCCTGTCGATAACACTCTGCCACTTGCACCTCTACCCAAGAATGTTTTCGACTTGACCCGGCGCGGTGGAAAGCAGCCAGGTGATGCCGTCCAATTAGAGGATGCATAGCAGCCTGGATCATTGCTTCATCCAGCGGCTCATAATAATAATGCCAACTAAAGGGCTTGACAAACAAGTTAGGCCAGGAGTCGGTGTAGAGCGTATAGCGATACCGCCGCCACTTTGCTGAGAACCGAGCATGCCAGCGCTCTGCAACGGCAGCTGAAGCTCGAATCAAGATATCTTTGGGTAGCTGACCATTAAGAATTGCCGCCCAACGGTGGGCTGGAATGGGAGTACTAGCTTCAAAATGAGCTACTTGGGCAGCAGCGTGAACTCCAGCATCAGTTCGTCCAGCACCATGCAAAGTCACTGAACGACCTAGTACACTCTTAAGTGCTTGTTCTATTTCTTCCTGCACCGTGCGCTGCCCCTGTTGCCGTTGCCAACCATGAAAATGAGTGCCCAGGTATTGAATTACCAGGGCTACTCGAATCGTTGGCTTGAATTGTGAGGCAGCCATGTGTGTGGAAGGCAAGCAGCGTTTTAGAGGCTTACAGGCGGTGATTTCTTAATTTCTATACCAGTTCAATAATCGCCATTTCGGCATTATCACCTCGGCGGGGCACAGTTTGCAGAATTCGAGTATAACCACCTAAGCGATTACCATAGCGATCAGGGGCTTGCTCAAACAGAGCATGAACCAGCTGTTTGTCGTAAATATAGCCGAGTGCTTGACGACGGGCTGCCAAGGAGCCATTTTTAGCTAAGGTAATCATTTTTTCTGCCTCAGAACGGACTACCTTTGCCCGGATTTTGGTGGTAGTAATCCGACCATGCCGAATCAGTTCTGTGGTCAGCGCCCTTAAAAGAGCGCGGCGTTGATCAGCTGGCTTACTGAGTTTTTTGACACGACAACGGTGACGCATTGTTATTTTTGAGGTTTTGAGTTTTGAAACTGGATTTTTAGAGTGACCTAAAAACTAATAACCACCAACTATGTTGGCTTTGCTGATTTTTCATGCGGTAGAGTAATCCCTAAGCGGTCCTGCAAGGCTTCAATAACTTCTTCTGCCGACTTTTGCCCAAAGTTTTTAATCTCTAACAAGTCTTCTTGGGTATAATCCAACAGATCTGCTACTGAATTAACTTGTGCCCGCTTGAGACAATTGTAAGCCCGCACGGAAAGCTGTAGTTCTTCAATCGGAATTTGGCTAGTTGGGTCTTCATCTGTTGGCAACTCATCTTTCATTGCCTCCAGCGAGATATCTTTTAAGGGATTGAATAAATCCACCAAGATATTAGCAGCGGCGGAGAGCGCCTCTTGCGGGGTTAAACTGCCATTAGTCCAGACCTCCAAAATCAGTCGATCTTTGTAGCTAGAGCCATCTACACGCGCATCTTCGACACTGTAGTTCACCTTACGCACTGGCATAAAAATTGCATCGATCTGAAGAAAGTCTAAAGCTGTAGCTTCATCACGCCCCCGCTCAATAGTACGATAACCCTTCCCCGTATCAATCCGAAATTCCATTTCCATTTTGGCTCCTTCAGCCAAGGTTGCCACATACTGATTCGGATCGATCACTTCTATCTCTGAGGGCAAATCAAAGTGTTCAGCGGTTATTGTTGCTGGGCCAGTAACGAGTAATCGACCAATTTGCGGCTGAGAGGAATAGCTTTTAAGGACAATTTCTTTCATTCGCATCATAATTTCCAGCACGTCTTCCCGCACACCTGGAATTGTGGCAAACTCGTGACTAACACCAGCAATACGAACAGCTGTTACTGCTGTGCCTTCTAGATTAGACAGTAAAACCCGCCTTAAAGCGTTACCAACTGTCGTTCCTTGACCGCGATCAAGAGGCTCCAGAACAAATTTACTGTATTGACTCCGATGTTCCTGAGTATTAGACTCGACACATTCAATTTGAAACTGCGCCACGGAGTACCCTCCCTTAATTGTTATCTCCCAAAGAAGGCAAAGCAATTGCCTCCCTAATTTACTAAATGCCCCATCGGTAGATGTTTGTGTAAGTACATCTGCCTATGGCGGGACAATTTAACGTCCCAACAGCGCAAAGGCACAAAGTTTCAGCTTTGCGCAATCAGGTTCCATGATTTAAGGTCTGCTTCACACCTCAGTTACTTGGGTCTAGACGCGACGACGCTTGGGCGGACGGCAGCCGTTATGCGGAATAGGGGTAATATCACGAATCAATGTAATTTCTAGCCCTGCCCCTTGAAGCGCCCTGATGGCAGTTTCTCTACCCGCTCCCGGCCCACTGACCATCACCTCAATCTGTCGCATCCCCTGATCGACTGCTCGACGAGCTGCACTTTCAGCTGCCGTTTGGGCGGCAAAAGGAGTTCCTTTCTTAGCACCCTTGAAGCCGCTAGAACCAGCTGATGCCCAGGAAATTACATCGCCGTTTTGGTCGGCAATGGTAACAATGCTGTTGTTGAACGTAGACTGGATGTATGCCATCCCGTTGGGTACGTTACGTTTTTGCTTCTTAGTACCGGATTTTTTTGTTGGTTGTCGCGCCATATCGATCTTGTAGAATAAGCTTTAACTTGTTTTACTAGCCGCAGAAAACTATTTCCCGCTGGGGGCTTTTTTCTTCCCAGCTACTGTCTGCCGTCTACCACGGCGTGTCCGTGCATTAGTGCGGGTTCGCTGTCCACGCACTGGTAAACCCAGGCGATGACGACGACCTCGGTAAGTTCCGATATCAATTAAGCGCTTGATGTTCATCGCCTCCAGGCGTCTCAAGTCTCCCTCAATTTGATAGTTAGCTTCTACTGCACCTCTAAGAGCTGTAACATCGGTGTCACTCAGATCCTTGACTCGGGTATCTGGATTTACACCTGTTTTAGCCAAAATTTCTTTTGACCGTGATAGCCCAATTCCGTATATGTAAGTTAGACCAATTTCTACACGCTTCTCGCGTGGAAGGTCTACCCCAGCAATCCGTGCCACGCTTCTCTACTCCCTAATTGCGATTTTTTCAACAAAATTTAACAACGATGTCATAGAAGTCATCTTCTAATCGGTACTGTGTCTACTAACCCTGGCGTTGTTTGTGTTTTGGGTTAGAACAAATTACCATTACCCGGCCACGACGACGGATGATACTACACTTTTCACAAATTTTCCGTACAGAGGCTCTAACTTTCATGCTTTTTTAGATTATTACAAACTTAATATTCTAGCAATTATTCTGCGGTTGTTACCAAAGAATTTAACTTAGTGATATAAAGTGACATCTATCTTGAAAATATTTCACCAGGACTTACTTTTTACGCAGGCGATAGGTAATTCTTCCTTTTGTTAAGTCGTAGGGTGTTAACTCAACTTTGACGCGATCGCCAGGTAAAATCTTGATATAATTCCGCCGGATCTTGCCAGAAATGTGAGCTAGAACGTTAAAGCCGTTGTCCAAATCCACTCGAAACATAGCGTTAGGCAGGGACTCCGTAACTGTCCCTTCCATCTCAATTAAATCTTGTTTAGACAATTTGTCTTTTCCTTAACTCGACAGGCTGCTTAAGTAAGTGACAGCTACTAATGAAATTACAACCCTGCACAATAGCTTTGAGATTATATCACCATACCATTAAGATATCTTATCAAATATTTACTGAATTGGAGATGTGCTAGAAGCAAAAAGTAACCCGGTATACATTGTTTATCAGGAGGAGAATGTCCTGTGTTCCTACTTTTCCTTCCCAAGGGCATACTTCTGAAAGCTGCATTCCGGTCAAATTTTCGACAGCTTAGGAAGCAATTGTTTTTTCCAGTTCAGCAGTAACCTCTTCCAAGAATTGATTGCCGTTGACTGATAAAAGCTGTTGGCGATCGCGGTAAAAATCAATCAAAGGTGCTGTTTGTTCCCGATAAACTTCTAAGCGACGACGGATAACTTCTTGGTTATCATCTAAGCGACCACGACTTAAAAGACGATCAATCAAAACCTGATCAGGTACTTCTAGATTGATGACGCGGACACTATTAGGAGCAAGTTTTTGGAGTAATTCGTCCAAAAATTCGGCTTGACTCACGTTTCGCGGAAAGCCATCTAAAATCCAACCAAGCTGAGTATCCGGTTGACTGAGACGCTCCTCCACCATATCTAGAATTAGTTGATCAGGAACTAATTCACCACCGTCTACGTAGCTTTTTGCCTTGATGCCTAAAGGCGATCGCTCTTGCATTGCCCCGCGCAAAATCTCACCCGTTGAAATATGAGGAATATTCCTGTGGTGAGCCAAGGTTTGAGCTTGAGTCCCTTTACCAGCTCCCGGCGGTCCCAAGAAGATTAATCGCGTCACTATTGTTTCACCATTCCTTCGTAGCGCTGGGAAATAACGTAGGTTTGGATTTGTTTTGCCGTGTCAATCGCCACACCCACAAGAATTAACAAAGAAGTTGCCCCTAATCCCTGAAAAGTTCTTACCCGTGTGGCACTTTCGACTGCCGTAGGGATAATCGCAACTAAGCCCAGAAATATTGCACCCAAGAAAGTTAACCGATTCAACACGCGCTCAACATACTCACTGGTTGCCTTACCAGGACGAATGCCAGGAATGCTAGAACCCATTTTTTTCAGGTTCTGTGATAGATCTACTGGGTTAACAATCAGCGTCGCATAGAAGTAGCTGAAGAAAATAATTAACACCAGGAAAGTAACGGCGTATACCCAAGGAGCAGGACTACTGGGATTGAGATAATTAGCGATGTTAACCAAATACTCATTACGAGTGAAATTAGCTAAAGAAGCTGGCAGAATTAGGACGGCAGAGGCAAAAATGATTGGCATTACGCCCCCTTGATTTAGCCGCAGAGGTAAGTAGCTGCGTTGCTCCTGGTAAAGCTTACGCCCCACTTGTCGCCGCGCTGAAATGATTGGAATCCTGCGACTGCCTTCTTGGACGAACACGATCCCAACAATCATCACCAGAAAAACTAGGAGCAGGATGACTACGCGCCCCACTGCCTCTCTCCCGCCAGTTTGAGCTAAGGCGATCGTGTTTCCCAAAGATTTTGGCAGGGAAGCTACAATATTAACAAAAATTAACAAAGAAGCTCCATTGCCAACACCACGTTCTGTAATTAGCTCTGAGGCCCACATGACAAACATTGAGCCAGCCACAAGCGCGATCGCTGTCTCAGCCACAAATATAGGTCCTGGGTTCAGTGCATAAGGTTTGAGCCAGACTGCGGCAATAAAGACGCTTTGCAGAATTGCCCATCCTAGAGCTAGATAGCGTGTATATTGAGAAATTTTCCGTCGACCTGCTTCCCCTTCATTTTTCTGCAAATTCTCTAGAGCCGGGATAGCAGCGGTTAGTAGTTGAATGATGATTGAAGCATTAATGTATGGCAGAATCCCCAGCGCAAAGACTCCTAAAGTAGAAAGACCGCCTCCAGAAAAAATGTCCAATAAGCCAACTAAAGGATTGTTACCTTGAATTGATTGGGCAAACTGCTCTCGATTAATCCCTGGTACAGGTAAAAATACGCCAAGGCGAGCCAAAACTAAAATTCCGATAGTGACAAACAAGCGGCTTCTCAATCCAGCTGCTTGGGCCATCTGCATAAACGTTTCTTGTGCCGTTGGGGCTTTGTCTCGACTAATCATAAAGGCATACCTTTTTAGTAAAAGGGGTCAGAGGTCAGAGGTTCAGAAAATATAAACAACTTATAAAACAATTGAGGATTAACCTTACCAGGTTGAAAAGGAGTTACAGCATGCTAGGGTGAGGCATTTACCCTGACCCCTAATCTCTAGCCCCTGAGCCGGTTACTACTTCACAACTCCCACCAGCTGCCTCTATTTTGCTACGAGCCGTTCCTGTAAAAGCTGCCGCTTGAACTTTGAGCGGAACGCTTAATTCCCCGTTTCCCAAAATTTTCAGCGCTCCTTGAGTAGTAGTAAGAATACCTGCTTCTTTCAAGGAAGCTAAGGTGACTTCTGTATTGGCACTCAGCGATGCTAGCTTCTCAACATTAATCGTAGTGTACTGTTTTCGATTAACTAGTGGAAAGCCTTTTAACTTGGGCAGCCGTCGATACAAGGGCTGTTGACCCCCTTCAAAACCTGGTCTTGTGCCACCACCAGAGCGCGAGTTTTGACCTCGCATACCCCGTCCAGCACTAGCACCTTGACCGGCAGCAATTCCCCGACCGACACGGCGGCGGCGTTTCTTTGAGCCTGCTTGAGGCCGAGCATCATTTAGTCTCATTTACGTCTTGACTGGGTGATAATTTGGACAAGCCTGAGAAAAATACTAGGACTATTAAAGCTATGCGTAGAGATTCTCAATTGGAATGCCGCGTTCTTCAGCCACTTCACTAAAGGTACGTAGCGTAGAAAGTGCGTTAACAGCAGCTCTTGCATTGTTGAGCGGATTATTTGAACCGAGCTGCTTAGCTAAGACATTACGAACGCCTGCCAACTCCAGCACAGTCCGGACAGCGCCACCAGCAATAACGCCGGTTCCTGGCGCTGCTGGTCGCATCATCACTTTAGCGCCACCACCTATACCATTAGTCGGATGGGGAATCGAGTTTGACTTAGTGAGTGGAACTTCTATTAGATGTTTTTTACCGTCGGCCACGCCTTTTTTAACGGCACCAATAACATCTCCAGCTTTACCGACTCCAATCCCAACTTGACCGCGCTCATTACCAATTGCAACAATTGCCCGGAAGCTGAGTTTTTTACCGCCTTTGACGACTTTACTCACCCGTCTTATTTGGATGACCCGTTCTTCAAAAGTAATTTCTTTTTCCTTAGTACGGTTGCTTTTGCGACGATTCGTTGCCATAATTCTTTGTCCTTTGTCCTTTGTCAGTTACTAATGACTAACATTTAAAAATCTAACCCAGCTTCGCGGGCAGCCTCGGCTAGTGCTTTCACCCGACCATGATAAAGATTACCACCACGGTCAAACACGACTTTCGATATACCTTTTTCAAGTAATCGCACTGCAATTAACTTGCCGACTGCAACCGAAGCATCACAGTTACTTTTTGAATCTAACGATTTAAGAGCTGGATCTACAGTTGAAGCGGCAACCAGGGTGTGATGCTGAGTATCATCAATTACTTGGGCATAAACATGCTGGTGCGATCGAAAAACTGCTAATCGTGGACGTTCTGAGGAACCCTTGACCGTGCTGCGAATGCGACGATGGCGATTTTGCTTTGACTCTCTGCGACTAAGCTTCATTACTTCTTACCTGCCTTACCAGCTTTACGTCTAACCACTTCACCGACGTAGCGAATACCTTTACCTTTGTATGGTTCTGGTGGACGAATAGAGCGAATTTTAGCAGCTGTATTGCCTACCAGTTCTTTGTCAAAGCCACTCACAATTACGTTGGTGTTGTTCTCAACTGCCACCTGAATTCCCTCTGGCGGGTCAATTTGTACTGGATGGCTATATCCTACGTTCAAAGTTAAGTTGCGACCTTGAACTTGGGCCCGATAGCCAACCCCTTGGATTTCTAAACGTCGCTGAAACCCTTGGGAAACTCCCTCTACCATGTTGGCAACCAACGTCCGGGAAAGACCGTGTAGTTGGCGGGATGTTCGGGATTCATCTCGCCGGAGGACGAGCAATGTTTCTCCTTCTTGTTCCACATTAACTGCCGTTGGTAGTAAGCGAGAGAGTTCACCTTTGGGACCTTTGACGGCAATGTGTGACCCGTCAATTGTTACTTGTACCTTAGCGGGAATACTAATTGGGCGTTTACCGATTCGAGACATAACTTTTAGTCCTTAGTCATTAGTTATTAGTCGTTAGTCCTTGGTCATTAGTTATTAGCAAAAGACTAATGACCAGTGACTAATAACTACCATATATAACAAAGCACTTCACCACCCAGGCCTTGATGCCGTGCTTCTCGATCGGTCATGATCCCGCTTGAGGTAGAAATAATGGCAATACCGATGCCACCCAGTACCCGTGGTAATTCTTTCCGATTCGAATAAACCCGTAAACCGGGCTTACTAATGCGCTTCAAGGCAGTAATCAGCGGCTGGCGACTTTTACCCTTGTATTTTAAGGAAATCACTAAGCTTCGCTTTACTCCTGCTTCCTCTTCTTGAAATTCAGCGATAAACCCTTCATCCTGAAGAACTTTCGCAATGCTGCGGGTCATCTTTGTGGCTGGAATTTGTGTAGTTTGATGCCGCGCCATGTTGGCATTGCGTATGCGCGTCAGCATATCTGCAATTGTGTCGTTAGCCGCCATCGTTTCCTCTTGATATTATTGATCCCGAAAGGGCATTCCCATTGCTTTAAGTAAGGCGCGGCCCTCTTCATCGTTTTTAGCTGTGGTGATCAGCGAAATATCCATGCCTCGAATTTGATCGATGCTGTCGTATTCGACTTCTGGAAAAATCAACTGCTCTCTAACGCCAAGGGTGTAATTGCCGCGACCGTCAAAGCTTTTGGGACTAACTCCCCGAAAGTCTCGAATTCGGGGCAAAGCTAGGTTGATCAGCCGATCAGCGAAGGCGTACATCCGCTCTCCCCTAAGAGTGACCATTAGACCAACAGGCATACCTTGACGAATTTTGAAGCCAGCGATCGCCTTTTTCGCACGTGTAACTACAGGTTTTTGACCTGTAATCACGGCAACCTCATTTAAAGATGCCTCTAGTGATTTAGCGTTTTGAGCTGCTTCCCCCAAACCCCGATTAATTGTGACTTTGATCAGCTTAGGCACCTGATGGATATTGGTGTATTGGAACTGAGCCATTAATTGGGGGACAATTGTTTCCTGGTATAAACTTTTGAGTTGTGTTGCCATACTTGTGTCCTCATCATCCCTGGACTTGGTCAGGGCATCAATAGATTTTTAGTTTGGAGTAATGAAATTGAGTACAAATCAACACTTCTACCTGGTCTTGACAACTGACAAACCACCCAAACGAGTTATTTGTCAATTGTTTCACCTGTTTTTATCAGCTTTCTTAGCTTCCGACCTTGCTCGTTAAAGGTGTAGCAGATGCGACTAGCAACATTTTGTTTTGTAGAATAGTGCATCACATTGGAGCTATGAATTGGGAATTCCATCGTAACGATGCGTCCTGATTCTCCTTCTTGCTGAGGTTTGACGTGCTTTGTTTTGATATTCACTCCTTTGACGATTACCTTACTCACCTTAGAAAACGTCTGCACAATTTCGCCAACTTTGCCTTTATCTTTGCCGCTGATCACTTGCACAGTGTCACCGGTTTTGACATGCATTTTGGCTCTTTGAGTCTGATTTGTTCGATTCCGCTGCTTGAAAACCGCCATTACAGCACCTCCGGAGCCAGAGAAATAATTTTAGTAAAGTTTTTGTCGCGCAGTTCCCGTGCTACTGGTCCAAAAACCCGCGTTCCTCTTGGGTTCCCGTCTGGGTTGATGATCACGGCAGCGTTGTCGTCGAAGCGAATACTCATGCCGCTGTCTCGACGCATCCCTTTACGGGTACGGACAATTACTGCCCGTACTACATCAGACTTTTTTACAGCCATATTGGGGATCGCATCTTTAACAACGGCAATAATTACATCGCCCACGCCACCATAACGCCGATTACCAGCGCCTATGACGCGGATACACATTAATTTCCGCGCTCCGCTATTGTCAGCGACATTGAGGTAAGACTGGGGTTGAATCACAATTGGTCTCCTTAGTGTCTAGCTAGTAGTGCCACTACTAAGAATGTCTGCCACGAGCCAGCGCTTGGTTCGACTAAGTGGTCTTGTTTCCTGAATGCGGACGCGATCGCCCACGTGACACTTATTTTCCTCATCGTGAGCCTTATATCGCTGGGTGCGTACCACAATCTTTCCATATTTAGGATGAGGAGCGCGGTTTTCGACGGCGACCACTACCGTTTTGTCCATTTTGTCGCTCACCACCAAGCCAACTCTTTCTTTAACTGCCATAATCTACTTACTCTTGTGAGGGTTCCGGTTCGCTCAAGCCTTCCGGAATCACGTCTACCACAGCTTCTGGCACTGTTGTTACTATTGCTCGTTTTCGGTCATGTTCCACCATTAGCAATTGTGCTAGTCGGTGTTTAGCATGCTTGAACTGATGCGGCTTGTCTAACTGTCGAGTTGCTTTTTGCAACCGCAACTGAAATAGCTGCTTTTTGATGGCAATAACTTGCTCAGACAGTTCTGCATCACTTAAATCTCTAGCTTCTGAAATTTTAGGTAGAGCCATAATTTACCCCTCCTCTTCAGCGCGCATCATGAACTTCGTTTGGATCGGCAACTTGTGGGAAGCCAAGCGCATAGCTTCACGGGCAGTTGCTTCCGTAACGCCAGCGATTTCAAACAAAATTCGCCCTGGTTTGACTACTGCCACCCAAAATTCAGGGGAACCTTTACCAGAACCCATTCGGGTTTCAGCTGGGCGCATAGTTACAGGTTTATCAGGAAAAATCCGAATCCAGATTTTTCCACCTCGACGAATATAGCGGGTCATTGCTCGACGACTGGCCTCAATTTGACGAGAGGTAATCCAGGCTGGCTCTTGAGCTTGGAGACCAAAATCGCCAAAGTTAAGGTTGTTGCCTCTAGTAGCTAAACCTTGCATCCGTCCGCGTTGTTGTTTGCGGAATTTGGTTCTTCTGGGACTTAGCATGACTTGAACTAGGGACTAGGGATTAGGGACTAGGGACTAGGGACGGAGGGTGGATTAGGGACTAAGAAGGTGATAGTAAAAAATTTTCTACTTTTCCCCTAGCCCCTAGCCTCTAGCCCCTAGCCCCTTTTCTTCATTCTTCATTTGAGCGGTCTTCAAATTGTTGGCGGCGGCGTTTTTGCTGTTCGCGGCGGCGCGGTTGTGCGGCTCCTGGCGCTGGCTCTGGCTCTTGTCCGGGAATAATTTCTCCCTTGAAGATCCACACTTTGACACCAAGAATGCCAAAGACTGTTTGAGCTGTAGTGTAAGCGTAGTCAATGTCAGCCCGTAGAGTATGTAATGGTACTCTTCCCTCACGAGTCCATTCTGTCCGGGCAATTTCTGCTCCGTTGAGCCGACCACTGACTTGGATTCTTATGCCTTGGACACCAGCTTTTTGAGCGCGTTGAATTGCTTGTCGCACAACACGCCGGAAGGAAACGCGACGCTCTAGCTGTTGAGCAATGTATTCAGCAATCAGGTAAGAATCGGCATCAACTTGGGAGACTTCCACAACGTTAATCCGAATTTGGCGATTTCCCCCTAAGACTTCCTGAAGCCCAGTCCGCAATGATTCGATGCCAGTACCACCCCGACCTACCACAACACCAGGACGGGCGGTACGTATTTCCAGTTCAATTTGATCCGCTTTACGATCAATTTTTACCTCAGAAATTCCGGCATTATTAGAGGCTAGCCGACCTAGCTTTTGCTCTACATATTGACGAAGTTTATAGTCTTCTTTTAGTGTTTCTGGATAGCGGTCAGGAGCAGCAAACCACCGGGATTGGTGCTCTTGAGTAATACCCAGGCGGAAACCTTTTGGATGAATCTTCTGTCCCACAAATGCGTCCTCGCCGAGTGCAATTGATTGTATTAATAGCTGTTAAGTTGCCAGATTTTATGATTCTGTTGCCCCTGGAGAAACTGCAACTGTGATGTGACACGTCGGCTTGCGGATTTGGTAGGCGCGGCCTTGTGCTCTTGGCTGGAAGCGCTTTAGTACTTGTCCTTGATTGGCATAAGCTTGACTAATTTTTAAATCAGCGGGATTTAGTCCAGCGTTATGCTCGGCGTTAGCAACAGCGGAACGCAGCACTTTGAGAACTGGATCGCAGGCGCGGTATGGCATGAATTCTAGGATAATTAGTGCCTCTCGGTACGATCGCCCACGAATTTGATCTAGGACGCGACGCACTTTAAAGGGAGACATGCCAATGTAACGCGCGATCGCCTTTACTTCAGTTGGATCAGTAGCCATAAGTTTCTCCTTTACCTATTAGTCATTAGCTAAAAACTAAGGACTAATAACTATCTCCCTGCTTTTTTATCGCTTTTAGCGTGACCTCGAAAGGTACGTGTGGGGGCAAACTCACCCAATTTGTGTCCAACCATCTGCTCAGTCAGATATACGGGGACGTGCTGGCGACCGTTATGAACCGCGATTGTGTGGCCAACCATCAGTGGCAAGACTGTCGAAGCGCGGGACCAGGTTTTGATGACTTGTTTTTCGCCTCTAGCGTTCAGCTTTTCAATTTTGCTGAGCAAACTATCGGCAATAAAAGGACCTTTTTTAAGAGAACGACCCATAATTTTAAGACTCCCGACCGCCTCGGCCACGTTTAGATGATTTGCGACGACGGCGCACGATTAAGGCATTACTTGGTTTCTTCGGTTTCCGTGTCTTTGCACCCAGGGTAGGCTTGCCCCAAGGTGTTACTGGTCCAGGTCTACCAATCGGTGCTCTACCTTCACCACCACCATGCGGGTGATCCACTGGATTCATTACACTACCTCTAACCTTCGGGCGGCGACCTTTCCAGCGATTTCGACCAGCTTTCCCTGCACTCAGATTTCTAGCATCGAGGTTGCCAACTTGTCCAATCGTGGCATAGCAATCACGACGTAACAAACGTACTTCTCCTGAAGGCAGTCTGAGGGTAACGTAGTCGCCTTCCTTTGCCACTACCTGAGCGCCAGCACCAGCGGCCCGAACAATTTGAGCACCTCTACCCGGAGTGAGTTCCACATTATGAACAGTGGTACCTAAGGGAATACGCGCGAGCGGTAAAGCGTTGCCATCTTCAAACGGCGAGTCGGGTCCGGAGATAATCAGTGTCCCCACTACTAACCCATTTGGATGAAGAATGTACCGCTTTTCGCCGTCTTGGTAGTATAGGAGGGCAATCCGAGCATTGCGGTTGGGATCGTACTCGATCGCTGCCACTTTTGCTGGGATATTATGTTTATCACGCTTAAAGTCGATTGTCCGGTAAAGACGCTTGTGACCTCCACCGCGGCGACGGCTGGTAATTACACCACGATTATTTCGACCTTTGTCGCGATGCACTGAGGCGGTTAGTGATTTTTCTGGTTCGCTTCTTGTAATTTCAGCGAAGTCGGAAACAGTAACTTGGCGAGTACTTGGAGTGTATGGTTTATAAGAACGTGTACCCATAATTAGTAGTTTTGAGTTTTAAGTTTTGATTTTTAAGTTGTTAGATTTGTCCTAACAACTAACTACACTTCTGGGAAGAGAACCTTTCTAATCTTGTCTTCGTCCCCAGGAGCCAAAGTGACAATGGCTCGCTTGTATTGGGGCTTGAACCCAATAAATTTGCCAACGCGACGCTTCTTCCGCGGCAGGTTCTGGGTATTGACTTGCACGACTTTGACCTCAAACAAATCTTCAATTGCCGCTTTGATTTCTGGCTTAGTTGCTTGGGGAGTTACTTCAAAAGTATATTTATTCTGCTCCATGAGCAGTGTGGCTTTTTCGGTCACAATTGGGCGACGCACCAGATCTGGCAACCTACGGGGGTCGAAGTTAGGCACTGTAGACCTCCTGAATTTTTTCAAGTGCCAATGCTGTTGTCACAATTTTGTCAGCGTTCAGCAAATCATAGATATTTAACTGGGTAGCTGAGAGTAGAGTAAGATTGGCAACATTGCGGGCTGACAAATAAATTGTTTCTGCTTTCTCAGGCAATATCAAAAGAACTTTTGCTTGTGGTTCCACTCCCCAACGGGCGATCGCTGCCATCAATTCCTTTGTCTTGGGCCGCGCTAGCTGTTCCCCAAAGTCTTCTACCACAATTAAATCTTCACTGCGACTAAAAAGCGCCGTACGCATTGCTAAACGCCGCTCCTTCCGATTCATTTTGATCTCATAGTCTCTCGGCTTCGGACCAAAAATAACACCACCACCACGCCACAATGGTGAACGAATCGACCCAGCCCTAGCGCGACCTGTTCCTTTTTGTCTCCAAGGTTTACGACCGCCTCCTCTAACCTCAGCGCGGGTTTTTGTGCTGGCATTTCCTTGCCTGGCATTAGTCATTTGTCTCACCAATGCTCGGTGGACAATATGAGATGCGTTCTTTTCGCGGGCGACCTTTAATTCCAGCGTCGCCTGCCCAACTTCTTCTCCTTGCCAATTTCGTACTACACACTCAACCATGCTACTTTCTACCTCCCCACACGGTTTGTAGGCACAATACTCAGCAAGGCGCCAGGCTTGCCAGGAATTGCTCCCTTAATTAGCAACAAGTTGCGTTCTGTGTCCACCCGCACTACGGTCAATTTACGAATTGTGATTCGCTTCCCACCTAAACGACCCGCCATCCGTTTTCCCGGATATACGCGACCAGGAGTGGTGCCAGGACCGATGGAACCAGGTGCTCGATGATTTTTAGAACCATGAGACATTGGTCCTCGACTAAAGTTATTCCGTTTTTGGTTGCCAGCAAAGCCGCGGCCGATACTTGTGCCACTGACATCTACAATTTGACCTGAAGTAAAAATATCGGCTTTAATCTCCTGCCCCATACTATATTCGCTCGTTTTATCTAGGTGATATTCACGCAGATGACGCAGTGCCGGGGCAGAGGATTTAGCGAGGTGACCCAATTCCGGTTTGTTCAGCGATTTTGGCTTCACTTCTTTAAACCCTACTTGGATGGCTTCATAACCATCGGTTTGTTTTGTTTTAATTTGTGTAATAGTGCATGGACCTGCCTGAACGATCGTTACAGGAATTGCTTTTCCTACTTCGTCAAACACTTGGGTCATGCCCAGTTTGGTGCCGAGGATACCTACAGACACAGTAATTGGCCTCTCCTTTTTTCAAGATTTGTGTTGAAATCGGATTACAACCGTTTGCTGAATCCGCTTACTATCACTTACTTCTTCACCAATACAATCGAAATCTATCCCCAACTTGGGGAAAATCCTAGAGTAAGGCTTTTAGCTAGCTTTGCGAAGCAACATTTGCATTTAAGCAATTGTGCTAGCAATACTTGATCTCATTAAGACTTAAGCGGCAAGCCGCTCAGTATCCGATACATGAGACTGAATACAATGCTGGAATAATTAACATTGCTGCTCATTTTTTGCTTCGCTGACCCGCTGAACCTGAAGTTCAGATGGTTTACTGTAATTCTACAGTCAACTTAAGCATATTTGGTTCTAGCACTAAGTTCGGATTTTGTAATTACCCAAGCTTTTGTACGTTTGCTTTTTTGGACTTTATTAAGGTAACCAAACTCTCCACAAAGGACATTCAGCTTACTCCATTTATAATGTAGTCATTAAGCAAATGGCTACAAGACAAGCTGTAAAGAGTCATTAAAGAGTTAAGTTATCCCATTTTTGGTCACAATCTAAGATTTTAAATCATTGCTTCAAAATTAGCAACTAGATTAAACAAGTCTTTTGGCATCCTCGCGGGAATCTCGTGAAACGCAGTTTAACAGGGGTGCTTCAGCTAGTTGGCGCAGCAAACAAACCACGTCACAGGTGAAAAGAGACTAATTAAGCTATTGATTAGTCTAGAATTGAGTGGTTTGAACTTAGTAAGTATAGATACCTAAGTTCTAAGGTACAATATGCAAAAAATTGGGTGATGTATTTTCTAGATGAGTGAGGAGAGGCTTTCGGGGGCAGTAGTTTGGGGTGAAATTGCACTCCTCGCATTGCATCCTTGGCGTGAACACTGCTCTACATAGTTAATCAGCAGTCATTATATTTAAGTGGGTTAGAAAGAAAATCTATGGCACTCCTTACTACTGGCGGAAAACTGATCAAAGACTTGGAAAAGTTTGGCGCTCTTGGGCTTTACGTACCTCCCGAAGGAGGCTTTGAAGGTCGCTACCGCCGCCGACTCCGCGCTGCTGGCTATGTCACGTTAAACATAACAGCACGGGGGTTAGGTGACTTGGCTGCG
>JBGTCQ010000220.1:0-5898 GCA_041748755.1 Chroococcidiopsidaceae cyanobacterium
TGATACCGTTTTCGTCACTTCCACCGCCCGCACAATTGACCTAGCTACGGCTTATGTCACTGAAGATGCAGTGCTGCTAATCGTTTCACCAAATCGCCGTCAGTATTTAATGGATTGGCTTGAGCGCTACATCTTTTTTGCTGATAAGGTGGAATTAACAGATATAACCAATGAGACGGCAGCTTTCAGCCTCATCGGACCAAAAAGTGATGGTCTTTTAGAACAACTGGGTGCTGAGGCAATCGTTGGTCAACCATACGCCACTCATCAGTTGGTGCTAAAAGATATAGAAGTCCGTGTCGCTGTTGGTAGTGGCTTGGCAATGCCTGGATATACTCTAATTGTGCCAGCCAAAAATGCGGCGACGGTGTGGAGCAATATTGTTCAAGCGGGGGCAGTACCACTGGGCGATCGCGTCTGGGAACAACTGCGAATCCAACAAGGTCGTCCAGCCCCAGATCAGGAACTTACCGAAGACTATAATCCCTTGGAAGCAGGCTTGTGGCAAACCATTTCGTTTGAAAAGGGCTGCTATATTGGTCAGGAAACAATTGCTCGCTTGAACACTTATAAAGGAGTGAAGCAACATTTGTGGGGAATCCGCCTCAGCGCCCCAGTTGAACCAGGTAGCGTAATTACAGTAGGAGATGAAAAAATTGGCAAGCTTACCAGCTGCACAAATACTGAATACGGTACTTTTGGTCTAGGCTACATCCGCACAAAAGCAGGTGGTGTAGGACTAAAGGTGCAGGTAGGGGAAAGTGAAGGTGAAGTTGTGGATGTGCCATTTTTAAATCACTCCCAATAAAGTATTTTGTACCAATCTCTCTTCTGTCACTTTAGCAGAGATAAAATAGGTAGTAAAACCTTCTAACTCACTCCTAGAGCATGGTTGAGCCACGTCCTCCCGTTACTACTGTTGGATTCGTCGATGATTACTGCAATCACTACCAAGACTTGTTTGCTGACGTGCGGAATTTTGAAGCGTTCAAGTTTCTGAGTCCGTCGCCCACACAGGTGAGGACATCTGCCAAGGGTTGCCGATTCACCCAATTTACCAGGGCCTCGTTGTCGTGCAACCAAGCTCCACAAGGTTGCCCATGCAACGTTACCGCTTTGTAGTCGCGTCATTGACTCGGTTCTCCTTTGGCTGTGCGTAGACGCACTTTGCCCCCGTCTATACTCAATGTCTCAACTGCTTCAATCGCTTGAGGAGCTTGCCATTCACTCCGCTGCACCAAACGCTGTACACAAGCCAAACAGGGGTACAGGCTAAGATAGCTAGACATTTAAAAGTTGCATAAAGCACAATATCTAGAGATATTTGGGTTATTTTATCAAATGTAAGTGCAAAGTGAAATTAGTTTGTGGAGAATTAAGATGAACCAGCGGCTTAAAAGGTGGGAATCTCCTCGGCGAGAAGGTAGGAATGATAAAGGAAGAGGTGGATCTGCGCGATCGCGACAACTTAAAAAACAAACGCAGATGTTGCGGCAAAGACTCAAAGAAGGTGGTAGTAACGAAAATAATAGAAAACAGGGGGAAGAATTAACTCTTTCCCCTGTTTTTTTACACCGAAAAAGCTAGGAAGGCGGCAGCGAATAAGTCGTAGTTTAGATGTTTTACTAATAGCAATTAAGATAATTATCTGGTCATGCTGCTTTGGCACGCTCACAGGATTTTGATATTAAAGTACACTACTGCAAGACAGAAGTTGTACCTAAACATTAAGCTTCCAGATGCAACCTAGTCTGAAACACTACGCTGATTACTTCTCGATGGGATTGGAGTTAAATCTTTGTTCCCACGCTGAAATTATTGCTTGGGTAGACCAACTTATCGAAGGAAGTGACCACCCTGAATACTGGATGATTGAGCTATCTACATGTGCAGGTAAACATCAGTTAGATATTATTATCCACCTGCTCGATTCGATTCGAGGAAAAAAAGATTTGGCAATTTCCTTCAGATTGTTGATTGCCAAACTGGGTACAGTTTATCCAATTCTTTTGCCTGAGAATGGTCGCTTCGCACAATCTGAACACAGTCTCTTATTCAGCAAACTATACTGCTTGATTTGTGACTATGAGAACCTCTGTGACGATCTACGAGGAGGAATTTATCAGATTTATTTTGACCTTGACTGTGTTGAGCAAGGCTATGCCGATTGGTCAGTAATTCAGCAGGACTATGAGGAACTTCTTACTGCTGGTCGTGACTACAAGCAATGAATTGATTTGAATGTTAAGTAGTTCATGTCTGAAATTATTGCATAGACTACGTCTAGATTATCCTAAGCGCAGTTGAACTAGCTTGTTGGCTAGCTAACACTAACTCAGATAAATTATTTACAAAAGCCTATATATTCTCACGATGAAGTTTAGTTCTCTAAATAATTTTCATCACGGAAGCAAACTTCCGCTTTTACTGTAATCGTACAATAACTTATATAATCGTTGCGGTCGAGATATGCTAGCACTAAAATTGCAGCAAACCCTCTGGGTAAACTGAACCTATGACTCCAATTTAGACAGCCACTCAAACAGCTTTTAGCACTGTTCCACAATGGCAGTCAGCTACTTGGGAAGATTATCTTAATTATCGTGATGCTCCTACCAGAGAGAGAGTGAGGCTGTTTTTTAATGGCAAATACCTTTTTGTTGACATGGGTTCAGAAGGAATTAACCATGCCAGCTTCGGCGATCTCTTCTCTATGCTGTTTTTTATCTGGTTTAGTCGCTCAAGCAAGCAGACTGCTAGCTCTCTAGGAGGTTGTTTAATTGAAAAGCCGAACAAACAAGCGGCATCACTAGATATAGTTCTGTACATTGGTGAAGGTATTCCCCAATGGCAACCAGGCGAGCAGCGTCGTATTGACTTGAATCAGTGGCGAGTCCCTGATTTAGTTGGTGAAGTGTCGGATATTACCCTAGCGACTGACTTGGATGAAAAGAAACAACTCTATGCTGAGCTGGAAATTCCTGAGTATTGGGTAATTGATGTCCAAGGAAAACGGGTACTTGCCTTTCGGTTGCAGGAGGATAGATATCAGCAATGTACCTATTCTGTAGCCTTAGACAAGTTGCCAATTTCCTTACTAGAACAAACTCTAGAACGCTTAAGTCAAGGAACTAATATTAGTGCTGCTAGCTGGTTTGCCCAACAAATTGCAAGTTTAAATATAGAATAAGCCGCATATTTTCTATTAAAAAAGGTGCAGACAATCAGCTTCTAAGGCTGTTCCGCCACAGGCGTTAATTCTCGCTTTAATACAACCCGTTCGCCGTAATTCAGTAGCCTTTCTATAGTAGCAAGACGATTTGACCACACTTTAACTTGATAGGGATTTTCTAGAGATTGCGATCGCATCCAGCCTTTAAATTGTGACTGGAAAGCAGTAAGCGATGCTTTTGTCAATACTAATTGACTAGCAGAAGGATCTGCGGCAAGCTGATTTAGGGCGCTTTCTAGGTCTTTTGCCTGGGTATTAAATGATGAGAGTGCTGCACCCCGTAGCCACAGTTGGTTGTTTCCCAAAATAAAATTCCATTCCCGTTGTAAGGCAGCGTAACGGGCAGTAGCGGTTTGAAACGGCTGGCGATAAGGAATGGGGGCTTGAGGT
Source organism: Chroococcidiopsidaceae cyanobacterium (assembly GCA_041748755.1). Taxonomy (GTDB): domain Bacteria; phylum Cyanobacteriota; class Cyanobacteriia; order Cyanobacteriales; family Chroococcidiopsidaceae; genus JAHHHE01. Next base: position 3,623 of record JBGTCQ010000220.1, read on the forward strand.
GTGCTGCTGCTTCCTTGGGTGCGTTGAAAAAGCGTCTGTAGCTCATTGCTGAGATTTTCTACAGCAAACAAAGAGTAACCGCTGGCTGGTAAATCTCTTGAGTGCTGGATTTGATCAATCGCTACTGATACAGGCAAATTAAGGAGGCGAATTCCTGGCAAAACCAACGCGGAACCCAATTTGGTTGAAGTGATCCAGGGTTGACTTAGGTTGTTGAAGCGATAAGTATCCAGGGCATAAGTCATCGGTACAACTAAATCTATATCACCACGACTTGCCCAAAGTTCCCAATGCTGCTGTAGTTTATGAATGCGATCGTGTTCTGACAAGGGAAAAACGGCAACCGACATAATCAAGTTCGGGTGCTTTTGCCTTAGCCGCTGGGATACAAGAGCGACAAAGGAATCAATTTGCTGGGTGCGAAATTGGGTCCACTTTTGCCAGAGAATGCGATCGCGCGGACGGATCTGTGTTGGATCTACCCCAGTTAATTGCTGGAACTGTTGACGCGCTGCCATGCCATAGCCGTAGGTACGTTCAGCACTCGGATCTTGGAAGGGATAGCGAATATAGTCCAGCTGCAAACCATCCACCTGATAGCGGCTGACAATTTCATCTAATAGCTGGAGTAAATATTGACGCGCTTGAGGATTAGCTGGATCTAAAAACGGCTTACCTTGCCCAGGTGGAAACAAGCTACCACGATTATCGTAACTAGCCCAGTCAGGATGAGCAGTAATTAATGGGCCTGGGTAATCTGCTGGGAAATTGACTAAGGCATTGTGCCGCTGATTGACAGCAGCAAAAGTCCAAACCCATGCGAGTAATTCCATTCACCGCTAATGGGCTAACTTAACTCCAGCCGCCAATGGGTCCCAGCCGCGCACTAAGGGGTTTTGTTGCGGTGCAACTTTACTTGGGTAGATCGGATAACCAGCATTAACTGTTTCAAAAAATACTGTGTTAATCCCTGCTGCTGCTAGCCGATCAAAAACTAACGTTAGTCCCTGTTCCGATCCAGCACGGACAATGCTACCTCGATCCAACCACATTGCCCGAATTTCTGGTTGAGCTTGGCGATTACTTGGGTAGTTCTCCCAAAGGAGTTGCTGGGCTTTTTGCCACTGCGCTCTTGCAGTCGCATATTCCTGTTTTTTAATTAGCTGGGGCAATGTCTTGGCAATTTCTCTAGCTGCTGCTACAGCTTTTGCACCTGGGAGTATTCCCGTTGAATCACTGCTATTTGTCGCGTTAGCAGCTAGCTGGGCGCTCTCAAACCTCCCAATGAGATTTTCTAGCTCTTGGCGTAGGGCGATTACTTCTACATCAGTAGTTGGCTGTTTAGCGTTGGGCGCTGCCATTCTAGGTGTCAGATGTTCTAACGGCTCATCATTAGTAATGGGCTGTCTGTTGGGCGCTGCCATTCTAGGTGTTAGCCGTTCTAACGGCTCCACCTGCTGTGGTGTGCTCCTCGCGATCGCTACCCGTCTAGGAGCAACTACTTGAGGAGTGGGCGGTGATTGCCTCCTCGCGCTTGGTTTAGGCTGAGGAACATTCACAGTTGCCGCTGTACCACCGCAGTTTTTGGGCGCTGAAGCGATCGCTGTAGCTGCCTGTGGTTGAATATAACGGCTCAGCGCTGCGCGTAACCAGGCACTATCTAGCGCTGAGGAGGCGACATCAACTCCCCAATTCCAGCCCAAAACTGTTGAGCGTTCGGTCGTTACAACTGCCGGAGGACTATCTTTGGTCTGCCAGACGGCAACGGGTTTACTGCTTAAACTTGCTGGAATTACAACACCTCCTTGGACAGTGCCGCTGAGTCCATTTTGACGCACCCATTCCTGGGTTTTGGTGCGTAGGGGTTGCAAGTTGGACGGCTTGCTGAGGCTAAATCCCCAGTAAGCTCCTAAGAGCGATCGCAACAGTTGGCGTACTCCCGGTTGGCTCAGGTTGCCTACAGGACCACTGGCAATTACGCGCCCACCTCTGCTCATCCATGCTTCTAGAGCGAGTGCCTGTCCTGGGGTCAACGTTTCAATATTTGGCAAAAACAAAACTGAGCGATCGCCTAAATCTGCTGCGCTCTTCACAGAAGCCAGATCAACCACACAATAACCAATACTGGTAGCCTGCAAGCGTGTTGTAATACCCGTCCATTGATTGGCATCCTGGCTCTTAACCACGCCGAACACAGCATTTTCTGCCCTAGCTGCTGGTAGCAACGCCAAGTAGGAAGTAAGAAATAACAGGTAAAATAAAGGATTTTTTCTTGA
>JBGTCQ010000221.1:0-4875 GCA_041748755.1 Chroococcidiopsidaceae cyanobacterium
TCTTTGCCTTTATCCCTTTTCCAAAACTACTAACAAATAACAATGACAAATTAGTATTTTTTCACTTTTTGAATAATCCAATATGCCAGAATGTTAACTATAAGTGTGATCACAAATAGCACTAACCCAGCATAGAACAAAGTAGATCTTTGTAGACCACCCGCTTCAGCAAATTGATTTGCTAGTAGAGAAGCAATTGTATTTGCTGGCGCTAGAATTGAGAAACTTAGATCGTTACTATTACCAATTACTAAGGTGACAGCAATTGTCTCTCCTAACGCTCGACCTAGTGCCAGCATCGTGCCACCAATAATGCCAGAAAATGCTGCTGGTATGAGTACGCTGAAAATTGTTTGCCAGCGCGTAGAGCCTACACCATAAGCTCCCCAGCGTAACTCACTAGGTAGAGAGGCAAGAGAATCACGAGCGATGACTGCAAGGATGGGCAAAATCATGATCGCCAAAATGACCCCAGCTGGGAACATACCTGGACCAATGTAGCGCGTGGAAAACAAGGGTATGTAACCAAAGTTCTCGTGAAGCCATGTACCAATAGGTTGCAAAAACGGAATCAAGACAAAAATGCCCCACAATCCGTAGACGACACTAGGAATGGCTGCTAGCAACTCCACCATAAAAGTGAGTGGAGTCCGAATTGATAACGGTAAAAAATTCTCGCTGAGGACGATCGCACATGCCAAACCAATTGGGAAAGCTATAAGCAGTGCAATCAGAGAACTCACGACGGTGCCATAAGCCATGGGAAGCACGCCGTAAATATCCGTTACAGGATTCCAAGCAGAACTTGTGAGAAAATCCCATCCCAGCTGTTGAATAGCAGGGATTGAATTCAAAGCAACTTGTACTGCTATCCATATCAGAACTCCCGCTACGGCCAATGCTAGTATCCGCGTACCCCAAAGAAAGGTTTGATCTATCGCCTTTTCAGTTCCAGATCGCGCTTCTTGCGCTGTCATTTGAGAATCATTGGTTGCAGAAGTCATCAATTATCTCCATTAGAGCCAAACAAGTGTAAACATTATTCTTTATTTAGCTATACTTGCGAGGATGATTATGAATTCATCCAAACAATTATTATCTAGCAGTATTTTGTTTTACTCTTCTGCAAGTTAATTAAAATAGACAAATGCTTAATATATTTGACGTGTAAGATACCAAAATATGCTAATTCTCTTTTTTTAAATTTTCTTACTGCTTGCGGTAGATTTTAAAAAAAAATCTTAAGTTTATTTCTACAGAGTGATATTTCCTCAATTTCGTTTGATTTAGAAACATCTTAAACAAACCATAATATATTTTTAAACTCAAATTAAACTTAGTGCTTATATTTGGTTAGTAACTGACTTCATTAGTTAAAACAAAAGTTAATAATTTGCTAACAATTAATAGGCACTGCAATGAATATTCAGGATGCATTATGCCCAGTAGCGCAATTAAAAGCTAAGCTTCCCCGTCCGCTTCATTCCTTAGCAGAACTAGCCTACAATTTCTGGTGGAGTTGGTCTCCTGAACGTTTATCAATTTTTCGTACTATTGATGCCGAAAAATGGGAACAGTTTCGCCATAACCCAGTAAAACTACTAAAAAAAGTTCCCTACGAACGACTAGTGCAGCTAGCAGTAGACCCGCAATATCTCCAACGAGTAAAAACTCTAACAACTCAGTTTGAGCAATACATACAACAAAAGGATAACTGGGCAACCCAAACTGCTCCTGAGATTGGCATTGAGCAACCTGTAGCCTATTTCAGCATTGAATACGGTCTTCACCAGTCCCTACCGCTCTATGCAGGTGGACTAGGAATTTTAGCTGCTGACCACCTCAAATCAGCTTCCGATCTGGGTTTACCTTTGGTGGGAATTGGTTTGTTATATCGTCAGGGTTATTTCCATCAGCGCTTCACTTCCCAAGGTTGGCAAAAAGAAGACTACGTAGATTATCAATTTGAGGAATTGCCTATAGAACTTTTGTCTGATGCTCAAGGAGAACCCCTGGCTATTGAGATTGATATCCGCCAGAGACAAGTCAAAGCCCAGATATGGCAAGTGCGTGTGGGACGAATAAATTTGTATCTTCTAGATACTGACCGCGAGGATAACGATCCAATAGATCGTTGGATAACTGGACAACTATACGGTGGCAAACGAGATACTCGGATTGCTCAAGAGATGTTATTAGGCATTGGTGGTGTGAAGGCGTTGCAGGTTTTGGGTATTAATCCCCAGGTTTACCATCTCAACGAAGGTCATGCTGCCTTTGCACTCCTAGAAGTAGCTCGTCAAGAAATAGAACGTACAGGTCAGTCGTTTGAGGCAGTAAAAGCTGTTGTCAAAGACCGATGTGTTTTTACCACCCACACCCCCGTACCCGCTGGTCACGATACCTTCTCATCTGACCAAATAACTCAGTCTTTTTGTCACTACTGGTCTCATTTAGGACTATCGCGCCAAGAATTTCTGAAGTTAGGAAGTCGGCGGACTGGAGATCCTTGGGAACCTTTCAACATGACGGTGTTGGCACTCCGCTTAACTCGCTCCACTAATGGGGTGAGCGAGTTGAACGGCAAAGTTTGTCGTCAAATGTGGTCGAGCTTATACCCCGATCGCTCTGTGGAGGAAGTCCCTATTGGTCACATTACCAATGGCGTTCATGCCCGCACTTATACTGCTTTGCTCATAGCAGAGTTGTACGATAAATATTTGCATCCAGACTGGGCAGCCCACGTCACAGACGTACAAATGTGGGCAAAGGTGGATGAGATCCCAGACCAGGAAATTTGGTGGCGGCATCAATTGCTCAAAGAAAACTTGATCGCCTATGCGCGTTATCGGATTCAACAAGTCCGGCAACATCGAGGGGAAGATGCCCAGTTAGTGCAAGCGGCGGAGCATCTTTTAGATCCTGAGGCATTGACTATTGGCTTTGCTCGTCGTTTTAGTACTTATAAGCGGGCAGATCTGATTATTCGTGATGCAGAACGAGCGCGACAGATTTTTAGCAATTGCGATCGCCCAGTACAGATTATCTTTGCTGGTAAGGCTCACCCGGCTGATGAGGAAGGCAAGCGGTTGATGCAACGAATCATCGAATGGAGCCATCATCCTGACTTGTGGCAGCACGTAGTCTTTATCGAAGATTACGATATTCATGTCGCAACGAAGTTAGTTCAGGGAGTCGATCTCTGGCTCAATGTTCCTCGACGCACCAGAGAGGCTTCTGGCACAAGCGGTCAAAAGGTTTGCTTCAACGGGGGGATTAATTGCAGTGTGATGGATGGTTGGTGGTGTGAAGGCTATCAAAAAGGAACTGATGGCAAAGGCATTAATGGCTGGGCGACGGGCGCTGACTACTGTCATGATGACCAATCTGACGACCAAGACGCTGAAGATAATCACGATAGTGAATCTCTCTATCGTCTACTAGAAGAAGAAATTATTCCCCTTTACTATGATCGCGATTCTCAAGGATTGCCTCGACGCTGGATTGAAATGATGAAAGCTTCGATGAAAACAGTTTGCCCTTATTTCAATACCGACCGGATGCTGGCAGATTACATCACTCAGGTGTACCTACCAGGGACAAAAGCTGAAAGTCAGCCCATTAAGGTTGCTGCTACAGCCTAACTGTTTTTAATCTTCAGCAATACCACCCGCACAAGTAAATAAGGATGGAGCAGGTAATGAGTAGCAATGGCAATCAGATTCGGTTTGGCACTGATGGATGGCGAGGGATTATTGCCGAGGATTTTACCTTTGCGAACGTAAGAAAAGTGACGCGAGCGATCGCTACTTATCTCAAAACTGCTTATTCTCAAGATCGACCGATTTTAATTGGTTACGACACTCGGTTTTTAGCGGATAAATTCGCTCGCACTGCTGCTGAGATTCTGGCAAATTTGGGTTGGACAGTGAAGATCGCAGACCGAGATTGCCCGACTCCAGTTATTGCTTATCATGCCTATCGCTTCGATTCCGCAGGGGCGCTAATGTTTACTGCCAGTCATAACCCTCCGTTTTACTGTGGTATTAAATACATCCCCGATTATGGCGGACCTGCCACACCGGATATTACAGATGCAATTGTTGGCAATATTGATGAAGCTGAGGGAACACCTGGAGTTGGGAGCGTTGGGGAAGAATCCATTTCTACTTTCGATCCTCAGCCAGAATATCTGAAGTTTCTTTACACGCAACTGGATGTAGAGCGAATTCGCAACGCCAAGCTGAAAGTAAAGTATGATGCCCTTTACTCGACTTCTCGCGGCTATTTGGATACGGTTTTAGAACATTGTGGTTGTGAAATTCAGACATTTCATGACTATCGCGATGCCTTGTTTGGTGGAGGAATGCCTCAACCCACTGGGGAGTATCTCAACGAGTTAGTCGAAGCTATTGGGCAAGATCGAGCAGATTTAGGAATGGCAACCGATGGAGATGGCGATCGCTTTGGCATTGTTGACGAACAAGGGAACATTCTCCCGCCCAACACGATTTTGGTGTTGATAGCGCGTCACCTAATTATAAATAAAGGCAAAACTGGGGCAATTGTGCGCTCCGTCACCACCACCCATTTACTCGATCGGCTGGCAGCTAAGTACGAGTTAGAACTTTACGAAACGCCAGTGGGCTTCAAGTACATTGGCGAGAAAATGCGAGAAACCAACGTCCTAATTGGCGGCGAACAATCGGGGGGACTCAGCATTCAAGGTCATAGTCCCGAAAAAGATGGCATTTTAGCCAATATGCTCGTTGCAGAAGCGATCGCTTACGCAGGCAAGCCCCTTTCCCAATTGGCATTAGAGGCGATTGAGGAGGCAGGCGGCCCTGTTTACTATCAGCAGTTAGATTTCCACCT
>JBGTCQ010000222.1:0-7395 GCA_041748755.1 Chroococcidiopsidaceae cyanobacterium
CAACGATGGCAAAATGCAATTAAAGGCGTTTCCTGAATAATTAGTTTTGCTCCATCTAAAAAAGTATTGCGAGTTTGCACTTCAAAGGCGAATTGTAAACTTACAGGTTCAACACAAGTGAACTTCCCTACAATTAGATGAATACAGGAAACTTTAAAACGCTCAGGCTGAGATTCTAACCAATCTTTAACCGTCAAAATTAACGCTTTAGTCATGTCAGTTTCATGCATTGCTTACCTGCTCCACTCATTAACTAATTCCGGTTGAGCTTCTGGATGAATGTAAGCTGGTTTTTCTTTTCGCGGTAATTGCCCTGATACCACCAAATGACCCATTGTGTCACAAATTACGCGAGCTGCCAATAATGCCGTCATGTCGCTAATATCGTAAGGCGGCGAAACTTCTACAACTTCAAGTCCACAGATGGGAGCGCGTTGGACAATTTTGCCCAGCATATAAAGAGCTTCACGAGGCAGTAAACCGCCTGGTTCTGGCCATCCAGTTCCGGGGACAAAACCTGCATCAATGCAGTCAATATCAAAACTGATATAAACGCAGTCTGTGCCGTCTAAAGCTCTTTCTAGAGCGAAATCTACGGCTGCATTTAATCCCATTTCTGTAATGTCTGTAACTGTCAGTACATTACTTGCGCGTTCTCGGTAGAATTTCACCCCTTCACGCGGAACTTGCCAGCCACCTATACCTAATTGAACTAAGTTTTTAGGCGGTGCATTTTTGATATTAGTAGCATGAAACCAGGGGCAAGTATGCATCCGTTCATCTAAGTCTGTTTCCTGGGTATCTACATGACGATCAAAGTGGATAATTCCCACTTTTTTATCGCCTAAGTGACGGCATATCCCCCGCACAGTAGGATAACCAATTGAATGATCTCCGCCTAAAATAATTGGAAATGCACCAGAACTAAAGATATGAGCAATGCCTTTAGAAATCTGATCAAATGACTTTTCATTATTAGCCGGAATCGTGAAAATATCTCCAACATCACATAGCGTAATTTGCTCTCGTAGGTCAACTCCTAGTTCAAAACTATAAGGCGTATAAAGTGCGGAAATACGCCGAATTCCTTGGGGACCAAAACGAGTTCCGGGGCGATAAGTCGTACCAGAATCGTGGGGTACGCCGACAACAGCAACGTCGTATTCTCCGACTTTGCGGACATCTTCTATGTATGGTGCTTTCAAGAAAGTGTTGATACCAGCAAAGTGAGGTAGTTCTCCACGAGAAAAGGTGGGAATTGAGCGATCAATAATACTGTCTGCTCCTTGTAGCCCCAACTCTAAACCTTTTGAAACCTCCTGTTGCCAGCCAGTTAAAGGAAGTTTGGCTTCTCGTTCCAAAGCTCGTTCAGCTTCGGTAGGAGGTTGCTGATTGTGAGATTCTAGACTTTCAGAAAGAGGGCGATCGCGTTCAGTCATGTTTGTACCTGAAGATTGTCAAATTACATTTCAACTTGATTCCAACACAAAAGCCCGGATAGGCACTAACAGTTAAACAACTGCTATATGTCTCTCCCGGGCTTTTTTCCCTCCGTGTAACCAGTAGGAGCATTTCTCTAGCTTTTAAAGAAACACTTCACTAGCTGGCTGCTTCTCTTGGACCAGGCATTTAAATCATTAAACTTAAACCGGAACCCTAGAAGCTATTTGATTATTTTTTTACTTGAACATCAAAGTTTTGTCTTACTAAGCTGTAGTCTGCAACTGACTACAAGCCTTTGGCAGAAATTATGAGTTAGTTTTCCTAATTAAGGCTAGAACTACGCACTTGCTAACCAATCCTGTCTAAAATGAATAGATATTGCTAGTACATACTGATATCAATATCTTTAATAATAAAGTGTATTAAAAAGTACAAAATGACTAATATTGATACCAAAAACTCTAAACAGCTTCCCTATTCTAGTCGCACCGTAGAACGGGCAGAGCGATCGCTAGTGTGTTCGCCCTTCCATCTTGCTCTATTTGAAACAATGCGCTCCACAAGTGTTCCGGTTAATGCGATCGCAGACAATTCTGATGTCCAACACCACTATACAAAACGCCCCCTGTCTGAGTTGGCAGCAGAAAATGCTCTTTTGTGGCTAATCCAAGTAGGTGTACTACGCAAAGAAGTCGATGGTCAAGGCATCACCGATAGCTTTCGCCTCACACCTTTAGGTCGCCAGATTGTGGAACAGTACCAAGGAAGTTCTCTGCGTAATCCCTCATGGCGCGATTACTTCTATAATGCATTGGATCGTTGGTTTAGACTGCCGTTTTAGTAGTGGCAAGAAGTGACAAGTTAGGAATGAGCAGTAAAAGGGAAGAATAAAGAAAGAAGGGGCTAGGGGCTAGGGGCTAGGGGCTAGTAAAAAAACTTCAGTTGTGGGTAAAACCGCCCATTTCAAAAAAGAATTATGCCGAGATTGCGTGCAACGAGGCATAAAACGTCTTTGTTTCAATCCTATGCTTAAAAGCATAGGTTTCCTAGCCCCTAGTCCCTAATCCCTAGTTCCTCTGAAGTTCCTATTACTCCTCATCCCTTATCCCAAGCTGATAAATCCTTATGAAAGCAATCATGGTGGTGGGAACCACATCCCACGCTGGAAAATCGCTCTTGACCGCAGCTATTTGTCGGATCTTGGCGCGGAAGGGCTGGCGGGTGACACCTTTCAAAGGGCAAAATATGGCTCTAAATGCCTATGTCACCGCCAGTGGTGGAGAAATTGGTTACGCCCAAGCAGTGCAAGCCTGGGCTGCGGGCATCCATCCTGTGGTAGAAATGAACCCAATTTTACTTAAACCTCAAGGCGACATGACTTCCCAGGTGATTCTTAAAGGTAAAGCCGTAGGAAAGGTAAGCGCCGCAGATTACTACGAGCAGTATTTTGAGATTGGGTGGCAGGCAATTAAGGAATCGCTGGTGCATTTGGGAGCAGAATTTGATCTAGTTGTCTGTGAAGGGGCTGGTAGTCCAGCTGAAATCAACCTCAAGCACCGCGACTTGACCAATATGCGAGTTGCGAAACATTTAAATGCAGCTACTTTGCTAGTAGTTGATATCGACCGGGGTGGTGCTTTTGCCCATGTGGTAGGAACCTTAGAGTTGCTAGATCCAGATGAAAGAGCTTTAATTCGTGGCGTAGTAATAAATAAATTTCGTGGGCAGCGCTCAATTCTAGAACCAGGCATCAAGTGGTTGGAAGAACGCACTGGGATTCCCGTTCTTGGTGTTATTCCCTGGATTGACCATGTGTTTCCAGCTGAAGATTCACTTGACTTAATGGAACGCAAACCGCATAAGTCACAGAGTGAAATTAACATCGCCGTAATCCGCTTACCCCGAATTTCTAACTTTACAGATTTTGACCCCCTAGAAGCAGAACCTACGGTTACAGTGAAATACCTCAGCCCCAAGCATAATTTGGGTCATCCAGATGCTGTAATTATTCCTGGCTCAAAAACGACAATTGCCGATTTGTTGGTGCTTCAGAAAACTGGTATGGCAGAAGCAATTCAAAACTACGCTGCGGCAGGTGGCACTGTAATCGGAATCTGCGGCGGCTTCCAAATGCTAGGCAAGTATTTAGCTGATCCAGAAGGGATAGAGGGTGATTCTGGCAGGTTTCAGGGACTGGGAATGTTACCAATTCAAAGTGTAATTACGGGGCATAAAGTCGCGCGTCAGCGGCAAGTGACTTCTAACTTCCCTCAGGTTGGGTTGCCCGTGAGTGGGTATGAAATCCATCAAGGGCGATCGCGCGTTATTGAATCGCCAAATACACAACCGGATTACCACCCTTTATTTGACGATGCTGGTCTGGGCATGGTAGATAATGAGCAATCAGTCTGGGGTACTTATCTGCACGGGCTGTTTGATAATGGTCCCTGGCGACGTGCGTGGTTGAATCGTCTGCGTCAACAACGGGGACTTCAATCTTTGCCGACGGGCGTTGCTAACTACCGTAAAGAGCGAGAGGTGCTGTTAAACTCACTGGCAAATATAGTTGAAGCCCATCTAGATTTAACACCAATTTTGCCATCTTATAGTAAGGATAATGGGCGTTAGTGTACGTTTTTTACCGGATGATGTAACAGTTGATGCCGAAGTGGGAGAGCTAATGCTAGACGTAGCTGAACGGGCTGGTGTTTTTATTCCCACTGGCTGCCTGACGGGTTCATGTCACGCCTGTGAGGTGGAAGTAGAAGGTGGGAATCTCATCCGCGCTTGTATCACAGCAGTACCGCCTGGGCGATCTGACCTGACGATTAATCTGTTCGCAGATCCTACTTGGTGAAGGACTGAGATTGAAAGTTACTAAGCCAGTTTTGGGATTACGATCGCACACCAGACCCATAGGTAAATGTAGTCTATTCTAAGAAGCTGGTTCTATTAGTTGAGCTTACTTTACTGACTTGTGTGAAAACTAAGGTGATCCTGGGAATACTAAGTGAAATAGGTTCATAGAGAAAATGAAACTGAGTTATGGAATATACTCAACTTAAATCAGCCCTTGCCGCAAACATACACGCCCAGACAATTGCTGAACGAGATTATAAGAAAGCTCAAATCGAAGCAGATAAATGGGAAAAAAGGTATCAACTTTCTCTTAAGGAAGGACGTGAAAATTTAGTCCGAGAAGCACGATTTCGTAAGGATGTCTCTGCAAAAGCAGCTTGCAATCTGAAAGCGCTGCTAAATGAGCAAACAGAAAGATTAGCTACACTTAGACGTGACTTTGCTGCTTACAGGAAGAAGTCAACTAATAAGCCTAGCACTAATAGCGGTTTCAAGCCGTTAGAAGAAAAACTTCAGCAGTTAGAAACTCGTTCTTTGGCGATGGTTGAGTTCCCTGGAAATGATTTAGGAACTCGATTACTTAAGGTTGAACGTGAGCTTGAAGCAATGAAAGCTCAACTACTGCATCAGCAGGCAGGCATTAGGAAGCTTCTTCAGCAAAATTCAACTATTTTAGAAAATGTAAAAACACTGCTGGTGGAAGCTTCTTCTGATGCGACTTCTGAGCCAAATAGCACAGATTTGGAGACTCAATGGTTAACCATTGAGTCTAGCAACGATATAGATGATGAATTAGCAGCTTTAAGAATACGTGTTTGTTATTCAGCTACCTCCCAAAATCAGGCTCAATTACCGACGGCTGATACAGTTAATCAAATTGTTGACGCAGAATTGGAAATTTTACGCTTACAACTAGATGAGCTTTAATGACTGCTCCACTTACCGCCAGATCACCAAATGCAAGTATTAAGATTGAGCTTCGCTTTTTAAAGCATAGTCGCGGAAGCGTTCTAGATCGGCTCGGAGACTCGATTCAACTACGCGACCTAGAAATAAATTGTCCATGATTTTGCCAAGAATACCGGGAATGGCGTAGGCAACAGTAAGTTTAACAATACTACTGTCCTTACGGTCATAAAAGCGGATGGCTCCCCGGTTGGGTAAACCATCAACCGATTCCCATTGGATAATCTGCTGCGGAACTACTTGCTGAATGCGGGATAGCCAACTAAATTCTAAGCCGCCAGTATCGAGTTTCCAACGCGATAACTCTGGATCGTCCTCCAGAATTTTGACCGATGAAATCCACTTCATCCAGCGGGGCATCTGCTCCAAATCAGACCACAGTTGCCACACATGCTCAATTGGAGCATCTACCTCAATTTCTACACTATGCTCTAGCCAATCAGACATATAGGAGATGAAAATTAGGGGTTTAGGGGCGATCTCTGACAAACTAGTCATTAGTCATCAGTCATTAGTCATTAGTAGGCTGTTTTTCTGGAGGAATCTTCCCCCAGAAATAACAGCATAGGTACGTGCCTCGGCCCACATGGAGCGAAACCGACGCTCGGACTATTTTCTTGCCACCTCTAAGAGTGAGAGTGCTCAACTAAGGACTAAGGACCAATGACTAATGACTCCGCAAAGCGGTTTGCATTCTCCAAAATTGCTTTAGCAGCTTGCCGTCCAGAAAGGGTAGCTCCCTCCATACTATCGATGTAGTCCTGTTGTGTATAGCTACCTGCGAGGAAGAAGTTAGCCACCGGAGTTTTTTGCGGCGGACGATAAAGATCCATCCCAGGGGCTTCGCGGTAGAGAGACTGAGCAAGTTTGACGACGTTGTGCCACGTTACGTTGAGTTCGCGGGAGGAAGGAAACAATTCATGCACTTGCTTGAGGACGTGTTGCGCGATCGCTTCGTTACTCTCTTTAATAAACGGATCTCCTGGAGTTAATACCAGTTGCATTAACGAACCTTGCCCTTGATAATAGTAGCTCCCTGGACTGGTTAAAGCCAAATCTGCAAAACAAGAAAAATCTGCATCACTTGTGTACAGTAAATTATCTATACCAGCAGCATGATCTAACTGCCTACGTTCGGCGGTATCTTGCAGTTCTGTCACCCAGCCATCGAACCGTAGCTGCACCGTAGCAACTGGCACTGTATCCAACTTATAGATATTGTCAAACTCCGACCACTTACGCCATGCCTGGGGCAAAATACGCTGAATTCCTGGAACATCACAGGCACAGACATAGGTATCAGCTTTGATAGTTTCTTCTGTCTCACCTTTGGCAACTATTAGCCCTGTAACTTGCGTTCCAACTCCCTCCCCAGTAAATTGAATTTCCCGCACGCGGCGGCGAGTATAGATTTTTGCTCCCCGCGCTTCGAGATAGTCAAGGATTGGTTTGTGCAGGTATTCATGAGGTGAACCTTCCAGCATCCGCAGTACCGATGCCTCAGTTTTTGCTGCAAAGAACTGGAAAATTGTCAACATACAACGGGCAGAAATGTTTTCACAATCAATAAAGCCCAGTGCATAAGCAATCGGGTTCCACATCCGCTTAATACTGCCATTGCTACCACCACTGCGACGAAACCAATCGGCAAAGCTAATTGAATCGAGGTTACGGATTGAAGTCATTGCCCCCTCGAAGTCAACCAAGCCGCGAACTATAGGACTAGTGCCAAGCGCGATCGCATTCTGAACTTTGTCTCGCACAGACAGTTGAGAAGTGGTGAAAAATGCCTTCAGACCATTAAAAGGCGCACCTGTAAAAAAGCGAAAATCTAATTCTCCAATCCGCCCGCCTTCGTTGATAAAAGTATGGGTATGCTGTTTCAAGCGCAGATTTTCCAGCGCCCCTACCTTCTCCATTAATTCAAATAGCTGATAGTAGCAACCAAAAAAGACGTGCAAACCCATTTCAACATGATTGCCATCGGCATCAACCCAGCTACCAACTTTTCCCCCGACAAAGGGACGAGACTCAAAGATTTCTACTTCCCAGCCAGCATCGGCTAAATCTACAGCGGTTGATAGCCCAGCCAGTCCCGCCCCCACAATTGCAGCGCGCATTTACTCT
>JBGTCQ010000223.1:0-10525 GCA_041748755.1 Chroococcidiopsidaceae cyanobacterium
TCAATATTTACCTCAAAGGCGCAACACCAAGGCAAATCCATCGCCTAATCAGGAACTTTTACCTTTAACTGCCAGAGTTCATCATCATGACTCCTTGGAAATTGGTGGATGTGATGTCACAACCCTAGTTGAGCAGTTTGGCTCACCTTTATATATTTTAGATGAAGAGACTTTACGTTTGGCTTGTCAGCAGTACCGGGATGCTTTCAAGCAATATTACAAAGGTGAATCTCAAGTATTGTACGCTTCTAAAGCCTGGAATTGTTTAGCTGTTTGCGCGATCGCTGCATCCGAAGGGTTAGGAATAGATGTAGCATCAGGAGGCGAACTTTATACTGCTCTACAGGCGGGTGTTATTCCTGAGAAAATCTACCTGCATAGCAATAACAAATCTCGTGCAGAACTAATTTTTGCTATAGAATCTGGCTGCACCACTGTAGTGGATAACTGGCATGAATTACACACTTTGGTAGAAATTGTCGAAACGGCAAATTACGCCTCTGCACCTCCTCGGCTTCTACTACGGTTAACACCGGGTATTGAATGTCATACCCATGAATATATCCGTACCGGACACCTGGATAGTAAATTTGGATTTGATCCCAATCAACTAGACGAGGTGTTTAGCTTTGTCAGTCAACAATCTAGCTTGAATTGTGTGGGGTTACACGCTCACATTGGTTCTCAGATTTTTGAACGCCAACCGCATCAGGATCTAGCTGCTGTGATGGTGCAGTGGTTGAGTAAAGCAACTCGCTATGGTTTGGCGATTACAGAGTTAAATGTAGGTGGTGGTTTAGGTATGCGGTATACAGAATCCGACGATCCTCCTAGCATTGAAGAATGGGTAAAGGCTATTTGTGAAGCGATTAAAAACGCGTGTGTTACACATGACCTGCCGTTACCTAAGTTATTGTGTGAACCTGGGCGATCGCTAATTGGACAAGCTTGTGTCACCGCCTACACGATAGGTTCATCCAAAGTGATTCCCGAAATTCGTACCTACGTTGCTGTAGATGGAGGTATGTCCGATAATCCCCGCCCGATTACTTACCAGTCGGTTTATCGAGCGTTAGTGGCAAATCGGATGTCTGCACCGCTGACGGAGACAGTAACAATTGCTGGAAAACACTGTGAATCTGGAGACATTTTGATTAAAGATGCGGCTCTGCCCAAGACTGAATCTGGGGATATCCTCGTAGTAATGGGAACGGGTGCTTACAACTACAGCATGGCCTCTAACTACAATCGCTTGCCGCGTCCAGCAGCAGTGCTAGTTAGTAATGGGGAAGCGAATCTAATCTTGCAGCGCGAAACTTATCAAGATTTAATTCGACAAGATTGCTTACCCGGAAGACTTTCAAGCGTCAGCTAGGTTAGATTCCAGAAGCTAGAACAAAATAGTTGTGAGTTCTAAGTTTTGATTGAGTTAAAAGAAGTGATGAATCGATTACTCATAATTTCTCTACTCTTTAATTCAAAACCGCCGTTCTCCTGACTTTTGAAGTCAGGAGCCAACGGAAACGCTCTGCTCAAAATTCAAAATTCAAAACTATTCTTAAGTAAGACGATGCAAGGTTAATTCGGAGCTGATGGGACACTGGTGGAAGCAATGGCTGATAAACCTTGGCGGGACGCAGTTCTTATTGCTTCGTAGTCTCGATTTGGGGTTGGTTCTGGCGCTCACGTACACCGTGCTTGTAATTATCGGAGAGCGCCGTACCTTGTGGATGGTGCGGGGGATTATTGTCTTGATTTTGGCATATGTGGTGAGTACAAATTTGGGGCTGACGCTGTTGAGCTTTGTCCTCGAAAAGTTGGTGGTAGGCTCTGCCGTAGCAATGGCGGTTGTATTCCAGTCAGAGTTTCGTAGATTTCTAGAACAATTGGGGCGCGGCGAATTTAAACAGCTGTTTCAACCATCCCGCCGCGCGATCGCTAAACCTGATAGTGTAATTGATGAAATTGTTGATGCAGTTAAAGAACTCTCTCAAAACCGAATTGGGGCTTTGCTGATCCTAGAAACAGATAGTCCGATAGATGAGCAGGATTTTTCCGTTCCTGGAGTGAAGCTGAATGCCGAGATTTCTAAGGAACTCTTACAAACTATATTTCAACCTAAGACGCTGTTGCATGATGGAGCAACGTTGATTCGCGGCTCTCGAATTATTGCCTCAGGAATAATTTTGCCTCTTTCTGGACGCACAGCATCACGCCAGCTAGGTACACGTCACCGAGCAGCAATGGGAATTACAGAGCAGGTGGAAAATTGTGTTTGTGTGGTTGTATCTGAAGAAACAGGTTCAATTTCCTTGGCGGAACGGGGAATACTAAATAGACCATTAACCAGCAGTACACTGAAGGAACTGTTGGAGGCTCGATTTTCCCCAGCTATGGAACGTGAAGCTGTTGCCCCTAGTCTGTTGAGTTTGGCTCGCCAAATTAGCACTAATTCATTGGTACTGGTTTCGCGTTTACTGGGTATCCAATCACCAGCATCTCGAAAGAAAAAATGACTGCACCAATTGTGTTACAATTGCCCACTGACTTAAAAAGAGAACGACTACCCAAACACGTAGCAGTGATTATGGATGGAAATGGTCGGTGGGCTAAACATCGAGGGCTACCCCGAATTATGGGTCATAAACGGGGTGTTGATGCGCTTAAGGATCTGCTGCGCTGTTGCAAGGATTGGGGCATCCAGGCGCTGACTGCTTATGCTTTTTCGACGGAGAACTGGGGGCGGCCACTAGAAGAGGTTGATTTCTTAATGACGTTGTTTGAGCGGGTGTTGCGTCTCGAACTGCGGGAGATGGTGCAGGAGAATGTGCAAATCCGATTTGTAGGGAATTTAAGTGCTCTGCCGCGATCGCTCCAAGTAGAGATTTCGCGGTCGATGGCGGATACTCAGCACAACCGAGATATCCAATTTACCGTGGCTACGAATTACGGGGGACGGCAGGAAATAATGCAGGCAACGCGGGCGATCGCGCATCAGGTACAGCAAGGTTTGGTGCAGCCAGAGGAAATTGATGAGGCTTTGTTTGAAAGTCACCTCTACACAGCGGGAATTTGCGACCCAGATTTATTAATCCGTACCAGTGGAGAAATGCGAATTAGTAACTTTCTCCTCTGGCAATTAGCTTATGCAGAAATTTATATAACCGAGACACTGTGGCCTGATTTTGACCGCAGTGAGTTTCATCGGGCTTTGTGTTCTTACCAAGAGCGCGATCGGCGGTTTGGGAAAGTTTGAAGTTTAACAAAGGTTAACGGAGATACCCTCCCCTTGTCCCCCATTCCCCTTGTCCTCTTCTAGGGTCCAGCGAAAATAGCTTGTTCTATATCTTGGCGACTAAGGGAATACTTAAAAGAGCGTTGAATTTCTTGTCCTACTCCGACTGGGAAATAACGCACTGTGAGTTGATCGACATCAAGACAGAGTTCTGCTTCCCAGGTAGACTGCTGGACGCGCCAGCAATGAAGCTGCTCACGATCTTGCTGGCAACCCTGGTTTCTAAGCCATTGCTCAATGTTGGGTAGGGGATGGTTGTATAAGGGAGTATCAGCGGGAGGAAGAGGCATAGCAACAGCGGGTTAAGTTTTTAAGTTTGGTTAGTAATTATTTATTAATGCCGAAAAATCAAAGATGGAAAATTTACTCGATTCATTCTAAATTCTGGATTTCGGGTAGGAAATTAGATTCTGGAATCACAGATTGTGAGGTAGCTGCTTTAGCTATTGTAGGCAGCTGGGACTTAACTTGTTGTACAGCTTGTGGAGGTTGCAGTACCGTAGGTTGAATGTCACCACGAGTTAAACTGATCGCTACAGCTAGCAGCAGACACCCTAAGAAAGTCAACCCCAGGAGAAACAAAGCAAAAATCTCTCCAGCTGAAAGAGGACGATCAGTTGGATCTAGATAAGCAGACGCAGAATGCCTAACTTGCGATGGCTTCGCCCGCCTTTGGCATTGCGTTGGATGGTTCAAGTCGGGTGGTGCTTGAATTACGGATAGGCGTGAATAGCCAATTTTTAAGTCGTAAGTCAGTCGTCGTTCTGGGTTGCTGAGTGTAGCGTAGGCTTCGTTTAGTTGCTGGAATTTAGCAGTAGCGATCGCGGTTTGCAAGTCTGTTGTATCTGGATGGTAGCGCTTGCTCAGTTCCCGATAAGCGCGGCGGATTTCTATTACCGTAGCTGTTGGGTGCAGTCCTAGTAGGGTGTAATAACTAATTTGATTTGGCATTGCGCGTTAGCCCAAGTCGTAGTCTGATCTCTATCGCTGTTTGATATTGCCCTGTTTTAAGTTGCGGTTCGACTAGTTAGTGATTAAGAATATTTCTTGCTTATTTTAAATAGTAGTTCCGAATGTGGCTTTGGCGAAGCCTTCAGTTAGGTGCTAGCGGCAACGCACTACTCACGTTAACTATAGAATGAATCTCCAAACAGTCTTGGACGCACCCAGATGACGGTTTCAAGGAAAGGAATATAGTGTTACAGGCAGTATCTCAGCAGGTGGCGCAGACATTGAGTGCCAAGGGTCACGACGTTTCTGTGAATGCTGAGGAAGAGATTGGCAGCAAAACGGGGTATTTGTAGCGGCTTCAAAATCCCGTACTATGGGATGGAGAGCCTTTAACGGCATTATTAATAATATAAAGCCCTAGCGAATAGTATTTTAGATTTTCGGATTTAGCAGTAGCAGGTTCACAGAGTCAGAAAATTATTTTAAAGGGACATTAAGAACACGTATATTAACGTCTGGCATCTCTACTAGTTCGGTGAAAACTGTGATGTTGACAGCTGAGGCTTTCGATTGAAGACCTGCTTACTTAATTCTTTCAACACTAGTGGACTGATTGGGAGATTTCATATCAGTTGATTGATTCACTAACAAGTACGTACCGAAACTTAAGCAGACTAAAGTAAGGAGAATACCCAGCAATAAGCCACTTGAGGCAACAACATTGTTCTTACGAGCCTGAGCTTCTTGGCTTTCACTATTGTAGATATCATGTTCAGTTGATTGTTTCATTTTGATTAATAGAACTCATTTAATTAGCTTTTACTTTTTATTGACTATCACTTACAAAAGCCTAAAAGCACTATATAAAATTTCATATTCTTAAAATCTGCTACTTAGCTTTTTAATTAACTTGAATTTTGACGTAACAAAGCTAACTCTTGAATTTAAATAAACTGCTCTATCTAAAGTAATACTCCTTTCTCATTCCTAAGAGGGGTATTACTAAGTTAATACCAAAGAAAATTAAGTAAAGTGTTAAATTCTTTGCCAGTAGTGTGGCAGTGGTAGCTTTAACAAGTCTCTAAGGCAGTGGATGAGAGACTTCTAAGTTTTTTGTGGAGTGTCATTTTTTATTGTCCCAGCTGACTAAACAACTCCGCCAGCACTACATTAGAAAATAAGAATCCTTGCGGATCAGATAACCTTAGTTGCCCGTCGGTTGGGATACCAATACCAGAAATCACTACTTGCTTTCCCCCCACAACTTCCACCCAACCTTGCTGATAATAGGGCTGTAAACATGTCCAGATCTGTGCCAGCGTTTCTTCACCAAACAATTGCGCTAGAGTTGACAAGCTTACACCCTCTCTAAGACGTAAACCTAACATTAGTGTCTCTAGCAGAACTTCATTTGGTGGGGTCTGAGGACAATCCAACACCCCGCCAGCCGCGATTAATTCTTGCACCCACTGGTAGTATTCTTTAGTCTTACGGGGTCGAGTGAACCTTTGCTCTTGAATGTAGCTTGTTGCTCCCATGCCAAAGCCATAGTAGGGGCGATTTTCCCAGTAAACTCGATTGTGGCGACACTGGAATCCTGGCTGGGCATAATTGGAAATTTCATAGTGTTCGTAACCAGCAGTTATTAGGGCAAGCCTTGCCTGGTTGTACATTTGGACTGTAGTGTCATCAGTGGGCAAAGGTTGGACACCAGGTTGATAGTAACGACCAAAGGCAGTACCTGGTTCGATTGTGAGATCGTAAATAGAGATATGCGTAGGCGCGATCGCTACTGCCGTTTCTATTGAATCTTGCCACTGTTCTAGGGTTTGATGCGGCAGTCCCGAAATCAAATCCAAGCTGAATGGAACTCCCACTTTGCGGATCATTTCAACTGCTGTCCAAATATCAGCTACAGTGTGCGATCGCCCACAAGCTTGCAACAACTCAGGCTGAAACGCTTGAACGCCCAAACTGACTCGATTCACCCCAGCTTCACGGTAGCCCTGAAGTTGATTCAAATCAAATGTACCGGGGTCCATTTCTATTGAAATTTCAGCAGCCGCACAGATCCCAAACCGCTGATCCAACGCCTCCAGAATCTGAGTTAGTTGGCCTACTGATAATAGCGAAGGAGTTCCACCGCCAAAGAAAACCGTTTTTAGTGATTGAGTCATTGTTGGGGTGATGGCGATTTCTTGGCACAGCTTTTCAACGTACTGAGAAATAGTGCCAGAGGTATCACCCCGCAAATTATCACCTACAACAGAAACTGGAAAATCACAATAATAGCAACGCCGTCTACAAAATGGAATATGTACGTATGCAGAACTGGGAATGCTTAAATGTATTGCTTTCTGGACTTGGCTTAAGTAAGTTAACACCAGATTTGCAGCCAAAATTAAAACTTCCGTAAAAACCTTAAAATAGTTAATTAGTTACTGTGAATTTAATAAGTTTTGAAATCTTTCCTGCATTTAAAATAAAAAAACCTTGGGGTTTATGTATTGATATTATCTCTAAATTTATAAATCTTATATGAGCTATTAAATTAAGTTGTGGGCTAAGCTTCCAGCCAGCGCGGGCGAGATGCCCATACTTACCTTTCATAGTTCAAATTAAATTGCTATATTAGCCAAGCACTTGTATTCCAGTTATTTTCTGAGAAAAATTTAGTCAACTCATTAATATTGCTAAAACTTATTAAATTTTATGTTTGTGCCAATTACAACCACCAGCCGGCGCTTAATAACGCTAAAGATATATCATAGAACTAGAGCAATCAGACGGCTGATTTAAATACCAAATCGGTTGTTAAATCCTGTACATATGGGATGCCAACCAAATTCATTGGATTGAACCAATGCTGGATGCAATTATTATTCTTTCATTCATTGTAGCAGGCGCGGGGGTAGGCTTTTACAGCCTTGAACTGCTGCCTCCGGGTACGCTGAATCAAGTCACGAATGTAGAAGCTTTACGCTTTGTCCTTGCTGCCTTCTTCGCCTTAATTGGGGGTGTAATCGGGCTGAGTTTCCAGACTACTTATCGTCGTTTCGAGGCTAAAGTCCGCGAGATGCCAGTCGAGGTAATCTTGACTCGTGCGGTTGGCTTGGTAATTGGGCTATTAGTAGCCAACTTAATGCTTGCGCCGCTTTTCTTACTGCCAATTCCTGAAGACTTCAGCTTTATTAAACCCCTGGTCGCAGTTTTGGGAAGTGTGATATTTGCTTTTTCTGGCATTAGTCTAGCAGATACCCACGGTAGAGCTTTCTTGCGGCTGGTTAATCCCAACACGGTCGAAACGATGTTAGTTGCAGAAGGAACGCTTAAGCCTGCTGCCACTAAAGTTTTAGACACTAGCTGTATTATTGATGGTCGAATTGAAGCACTGCTGGAAACAGGGTTTTTAGAAGGGCAAATTCTGGTGCCGCAGTTTGTGTTGCAGGAGTTGCAACAAATCGCTGATGCTGCCAAAGATCAAAAGCGCGTGCGGGGACGGCGAGGGCTGGAGATTCTTAATCGCATCAAGGAAGCTTACCCAGAACGCATCCTAATTAACCCAGTTGACTACGAAGATATTTCCACCGTAGATGCCAAGTTAGTTAAATTCGCCCAAGAAATCAATAGTACCCTCTTGACCAACGACTACAACTTGTCTAAAGTTGCCAGCGTTCAGAAAGTGCCTGTGTTGAATGTTAACGATCTCGTTCACGCAGTTCGTCCCAGCTATCTGGCTGGAGACAGTATTGACCTAAAAATTCTCAAGGAAGGCAAAGAACCTAGTCAAGGCATCGGCTATCTAGATGATGGCACGATGGTTGTAGTTGAGGAAGGTAGGAGTTATGTTGGTGGCGAACTACGTGTGGTTGTAACGAGTGCTTTGCAAACTTCAGCAGGGAGGATGATTTTTGCTAGACCTCAAGCTTCTGCCTTGGCTTAGAAGTGATGATCGGAAGTTACCTGACAATGGCGCGATCGCCTCGTCCGCCGCAGGCATCGCATTCTTCAAAATCTATAACCAGCAGTAGGGTAGGAAAAAGATCATCCTATTGCTTTGTTAATCCTCTTGCAACACAGTTTTTGAGACAATCCGCGTTTTCTTGCGATCTGCTTCCGAAAGTTGTTCCCCAGATTGGAGGACAGTTGCACTCGTTTGCAACACTGTTGCAGCGCCTTTATCTCCCATTTGCAGCGCGGTTTTAGCTGCGGTTTGTAACATTGTTGCTGCCCCAGCGCGATCGCCTTGTTGCAATTTTGTTTCCGCCATCTGAGTTTGACGGTACTTCCCTAATGCCAGAATGTATGGCTGTACCTGCGGATTAATAGCGGGTTGGTAAAGCCTGACAAAGTTTGCTTCAACTGAGATAATCTCTGACAGTAATCCAGATTCATTTGAATATGGATCATCATAACGCACTTGCACATTTGCAATTGTTTGTCTGCCTTCCGACAATTGGCCTATGTACAGGTTCGCCAAAACTACCCGTTGCGCGTCTTTCATCAAGTCTCCTAGACGCACTGCGAAGCGTCCATCAGCTTCTTGTTGGAGTGGTAGCTCAATTGTATCGGGGGCAACTTGAGCGATTGGTTTAAGTTCCGCTAGCCGCACTTTAGGCACCACAGAGAGCAGCAGGTAGGCATTAGTTAATCCCACCGCCTGCATCCGATTGAACAAGCGGCTAAACTCTTCCACTGCTTGATCTGGCTGTTGAATATAAGACAACGTACCACCACCGACATCGGCAATTTGTTCCAAAATATCTTGGTTCCAGTGATCCCCAAATCCCAAAGTATTTAGCGTCAGGTTGTAGCTAGCAGCCAGATCAGCAAATTTGAGACAGCGTTTATTGTCGCCGTGTTCATTTTCACCATCGGTTAACAGAAATGCCTGGGAAATTGTTTCTTTTTTGCCCTTTGCCAGTTCCTCAATTCCTAACCGCAGCCCTTCATCAATCGCTGTTCCACCTCCAGCAGAAAGCTTGTTGATTTGCTGTTTAATTCGGTCTGGATTGTCGATAATTTGATTAGAAACTAATACCTTGGCTCGGTGATCGAAAACCACAACCGAGAGGCGATCTTCGGGGGACAATCTATCAACAAGACGGTTAGCCGCTTTTTTTACTGTTTCTAGTGGTCGCCCATTCATCGAGCCACTGTGGTCGAGAATCAAGCATAAATTCAGTGGTACATTGCGGTCAAATTCTTCTTGAGCGATCGCCGACATCGAAATCGCCAACTGCCGCTGACTATTCGTTTGTGTTGCGTCTACATTGGCATCATTTAAGGCAGGCTGCAAGAAGACCTTCATAGCATTCCTATCCAGGCGAAATAAAGTTTTATCAATAACTAATCAATAGGATATCTTACGAGCCTAGCGCTAACCAAAAGGCGAGTAATCCGTACACTGCTGAGTTTAGCGTCACGCTAGGATGGATGACAGATAAAATTGTTATTTTACGAGTCCCCAGTTGCTATGGAACCCATTAAGGCTGTTCAAGCTCCCTACTACGGCAATGCTTCCTACCGGACACCCCCTCCAGATCTACCGTCTCTATTGTTGAATGAGCGGATTGTCTATTTGGGTATGCCACTGGTGCCTGCTGTAACCGAACTCATCGTTGCCGAGTTGCTGTATTTGCAGTACGACGACCCGGACAAACCGATTAAAATCTACATCAACTCCACCGGAACATCTGGTTACAACGGCGATCCAGTTGGTTTTGAAACCGAAGCTTTCGCTATCTGTGACACGATGAGATACATCAAGCCTCCCATCCATACTATCTGTCTTGGTTCGGCGATGGGTATGGCAGCAATGCTGCTGTCAGCTGGAACGAAAGGTTGCCGCGCCAGTCTGCCCAATGCCACGATTATTCTGAACCAACCTAAGAGTTACGCCCAAGGTCAAGCAACAGACATTCAAATTCGAGCGCAAGAAGTTTTAGCTAATAAGGCGACGATGATAGACATTTTGTCTCGCAACACAGGTCAGACTACAGAAAAAATTGCCAAAGATATGGATCGCCTGTTCTACATAACTCCTTATCAGGCTGTGGAGTATGGCTTGATTGACCGAGTTCTAGAAAAGCAAGATGTCGCCAACCCTCCATTGCCTGCCGGAATTCTCTAGGGGCTAGATAAAAATGAGCGCTACCTTGCCCATTACTTATTGAAAACTTAAAACTTACAACTCAAAACTATCGGAGTACATTATGCCAATTGGCGTTCCTAAAGTTCCCTACCAAATGCCAGGGGATCAGTACACTCAATGGGTTG
>JBGTCQ010000224.1:0-5671 GCA_041748755.1 Chroococcidiopsidaceae cyanobacterium
GCGCAAAATTGAAATCACCGCTAGTCCCGTAGCCTGTTAATCTAGATGTTCGTGCTGTGGCGCGGAACTATGGCTCTAAACAGACGACGTAAAAAATTATTGCAGAAACAACGACCTAGAGGTGGGTGTTTGCAGCGCCTAATGCTGCTATTTCTACCGCTTATGCTGTGGTTGGGCTATAAGGAAGTTAAAAGCTACTTCCAAAAACCCCAAGCAGTGTTGGTGTTGGGCGGCTCAACTTCGGCGTTAGAGCGAGAAAAGTTTGCCGCGAGATTCGCGCTTCAGTATCCAAATTTACCGATCTGGGTTTCTGGCGGTAGCCCAAATCAGAAATACACTGAACGGGTGTTTGCTAAAGCTGGGATTGCTCCGACTCGTCTGCACTTGGACTATCAAGCGGTAGACACAGTGACGAACTTTACTACACTGGTGGATGACTTGCAAGCTAGTGAGATTAATAGCGTCTATTTAATTACGTCTGATTACCATATGCGCCGCGCCCGGATTATCGGAGAAATTGTTTTAGGCAGCCGAGGCATTGATTTTAAGGCAGTATCAGTTCCATCTAATTACTCGCGTGAACCAATTGAAAAAGCGCTCCGCGATGGAGCTAGAGCTATAGTTTGGGTAATTACTGGTCATACAGGTGCTACTATCCCTAAAGACAGGAGTTAAACCCAAGGCACTACTTAACGATATTCAGAGGCTAGCTCTTGCACAAGAACGTAAGGCTGCACAATCAGGCTATTAAATCGCTTAGTGCGATCGCTGTTCCATTCAGTCATCTGGGTAAGTGAGGGTTTAGCAATCAATTGCTCCCCAATCCAATGCTGTACGCTTGAGACGTTATCACTAGCGATCGCCACTCCGACATCGAGCAAGTCCAGTCCACTCGCCACCACAACCACAGCATCTCGCTGAACGTGAGGAATAAGCCAGTCCCACTCCGCCTCATCTAGGTCTTCTGCTAATTCTGCTCTTAAATCCTGCATCGTTACAAAATTCTATTCTCTTAATCCTCATTTTACTTGAGTGTGGTTAGAGCAAATTGCTATTTAACTACCACCCACCGCACCGGAGTAAATTAAACCCCGCGGCATATCCAGTGTTAAAATTGCTCCATCCCGAATAACTTCCGTCGCCTGCTTCACGCCGACAATCACTGGTACACCAAGACGTAAGCCAATCACCGCAGCATGGCTTGTCAAACTCGCCTCTTCCGTAATAATCCCAGCTGCTTTGCGAATTGCATCCACAAAATCGGCACTTGTGCGCTGTGCAACCAGAATTTCTCCAGCATTAAACTTACTAATATCTACGCTACTGTGAGCCACCCGTGCCCGACCACTTACAGAACCCTGACCAAGTCCAATTCCTTGACCCAGCACTGACGTTATTACCTCTACCCTGATCAAGTTTGTTGACCCCGCAACACCTTGAAGCGCTCCAGCTGTCATCACTACTAAATCGCCCTCAGACAACAGCTGTTTCTCCTGAGCTACATTCAGAGCCGATTGAAACGTTTGACCCGTTGATGGCAAGTCTAGCACCAAAAGCGGTTTCACCCCCCACACCAGTTGCAACTGCCGTGCCACATCCACATGAGGAGTCACCGCCAAAATAGGAGTTTGCGGACGAAACTTCGAGACATTTCGGGCTGTAGAACCAGTTTTAGTCAACGTCATAATCGCAGCTGCCTCTAGCTGCTCCGCAATCTGACTTACAGCTTGACTAATAGCATTGGGAACAGAACGCCTGGGGTCTTTCAAACTGGGAGGGGTTGCTGCTAACCCCTGCTCTTGCTCCATCCTAGTAGCAATACGTGCCATCGTCGCCACAGCTTCGACTGGGTACTTGCCCACAGCAGTTTCATTTGAGAGCATCACTGCATCAGTCCCATCCAGAATTGCATTCGCCACATCTGAAACTTCAGCCCGCGTCGGTCGCGGATTGCTAACCATGCTGTCCAACATCTGGGTGGCGGTAATTACAGGAATACCTAGCCGATTTGCTGTAGCAATCAGCCGCTTTTGTAAAACGGGAACGTCCTCAGCTGGGAGTTCTACGCCTAAGTCACCCCTGGCAACCATAACACCATCACACAAAGCTAAAATCGCCTCCATTTGGTCGATCGCTTCGTGCTTTTCAATTTTGGCGATTACTGGCACTTGCTTTCCGGCACTGGAAATTATGTCTTTAATTTCAAGCACATCCTGCGGGTTGCGGACAAACGAGAGTGCTATCCAATCCATACCTTGATCAAGACCAAAGATTAGATCCTGCCGATCTTTATCCGTCAGAGCTTTAATGGATAGGTAGACTCCAGGAAAATTAACACCTTTGTTGTCAGAAAGCGTCCCAGCTACAACAACCCGACAATGCAACTCCTGAAGAGCGCGGTCAACCTGCTCTACTTGCATTTCTACTCGACCATCATCAAGGAGAATTCTTGCTCCTGCGGGGACTTCCTCCGCCAAAAGATCGTAGGTGACGCAGCTGATAAATTGAGTGCCGACGATCGCGCGACTGGTTAACGTGAAGCGATCGCCTTTGTTTACTACCACAGATCCCGTTTCAAACCGTCCCAAGCGAATTTTTGGTCCTTGCAAATCTTGCAGAATACCTACAGGCTGATTCAGTTCAAAGGCGAGTTGTCGAATTAAACGTACAGAGCGCTGATGTTCAGCATGAGTGCCATGAGAGAAATTGAGCCGCAGTGTCGTTGCACCTGCTTCAATTAGAGCCTTGAGGACTTCTGGACTACTGGTGGCTGGACCAATCGTAGCGACAATTTTTGTCCGGCGTAGGGAATCTTGTAGTTGCATGGACGAGGGTGGGTGTTGGAAGGAGTATTTTTGGATCTTGCATAGGTAGCAATCTATACTTAAAATTCTCTAAGAATGCTTAAATATAAATTAATTTGTGACCCTTTTATCTTTATTAGCAAACATCTGATAGTTTTTAAAAATCCCCGTAGTAGTGTGTCAAAATAAAAGTTTTGTTTGAAGTTATACTAGTAGTACAGAAATCGCTAACAGAAGTATAGATGACTTCTGCTACACAAAACTTTAATATTTTAATGGGCTATCATACACTACGCGATAAGTGAATTAATAAGGAGTTATCTATGCTCATGTCAGAGGCAGAGAAGCCAATGACAGTTCCCAGGGAGTTATTAGGTCCCCCCGGTGATTTTAATCCAACGTTGCTAATGTTTTTAGCAGCGATCGCCATGTTTGCCCTATCAAATTTTGGCTATTGGGTTTGGGAGTGGCCACATTGGGGAAGCTTTGTCACTAACTTAATCGCATTGCATATTGCTGGGACAGTAATTCACGATGCCTGTCACCAGTCTGCTCATCGTAACCGAGTAATCAATGCCATCTTAGGGCATGGCAGTGCGCTGATGTTAGCTTTTGCCTTTCCAGTGTTCACGCGGGTGCATTTGCAGCATCATGCCCACACGAATGACCCTGAAAACGACCCAGATTATTATGTTTCCACAGGAGGTCCGGTGTGGCTAGCTCCGGTGCGCTTTCTAACTCATGAAGTATTTTTCTTTAAACGGCAACTGTGGCGTAACAATGAGTTATGGGAATGGTTCTGGAGTCGGTTGTTTGTCGCTGCTATTTTCTACGTCTCCATTCAGTACCACTTTTTAGGCTACGTTCTCAATTTTTGGTTTATTCCGTCGTACATAGTGGGGATAGCACTGGGATTATTTTTTGATTATTTGCCCCATCGCCCTCATCAAGAACGCGATCGCTGGAAAAACGCTAGAGTCTACCCCAATCGAATTCTTAACGTGTTGATTATGGGGCAAAACTATCACCTAGTTCATCATTTATGGCCTGCTGTTCCTTGGTATAATTTCCAGCCTACATACTATGCTATGAAGCCTCTTTTGGATGAAAAAGGTTGTGATCAATCTTTAGGAATTTTTCAAGGAAAAGAGTTTTTGAATTTTCTTTACGACTTTTTTATCGGAATTCATTTTAAACAGCGTGAAAACGTTCAACCGTTAACAGTTACCAAGGAACAGGGGTAATTCCCTTCTTAACCCCACCATAAATGTTGACCGTTACAATCCCCTTGTCTATCTTCCCCAGTCTCCCCCAGTATTGTCTAGCTACATCCTCAGGTTTACTTTCTTTTTTAGGGTCTCCTGTCTGAGCAAAAATGATATTAATTGCTTCTCCTTTTAACCAATCTAGGATTATCTTTAATCTTTGGCTGCTTAATTCTTGGTATTTCCCAGGTGATTGAGTTAAAAAGTTATCCCATGATTGGCTATTTTTTAATCCAACTATGAAGGCAACTGTTACTAGCCCTCATAGTCGGACTTGGTGTGATGATTCCCCTGGGGGTTTGCTTAAATGCTTCATCACGCCTCACTTCTGGAAAAATCTAAATCTTTTGATACCTGCGACAATATTGCTCAATGAAGCTCATGATAGGTTGAGGTACTCTTGGCTGTGCCATATTCCCTGTCTTCTATGTAGTCTATTCTTATTTTACTTCTCCTAGAGTCACACACTAGGGATAACTCCGGTCGGGCGTTGAAAACAGGACTTACGCACTTAAAACCTGAAACCTCGATCCCCCCTTAAAAAAGGGGAACTACATAGCATCGTTTTTAAGGGGGTTGGGGGATCTCAACTGCGTAAGTCCTAGGAAAGCTATGTACCAGGAATACTCACTTGCATGAATAAAAGTCTTCTCAACGCTTTTTTGACTTTCTACAAGCTTGACCTGCATAAACAGTAAAAGCCAGACCTAAGTAACAGTAGACCGATGAAAGAACTGCTTACCTAACTGCTGGTTAACCGCTTTTTCATAAGTCAATTAACAATTACAACCCAAAAGGAACGGTAAAAGTATGGCGATTATTATTGGAAGTGAAACGAATGTAGAGGATGTCATCTTTGCTAATGGGGCTGATGACAATATCAATTCCTTACAAGGAGATGACACTGTAGATGCAGGTGCGGGAAATGATAACGTCTTCGGTTTCCTGGGCGATGATCTCCTAATTGGTGGTCAGGGCAGAGATACCCTCAGCGGTCATAACGACAATGACACCCTGTTAGGTGGGAGTAATAACGATACCCTCAACGGGGGAAATGGCAGAGATAGCCTCGTTGGTGGAGCCGACAATGACTCTCTTAACGGTGGAGATGGCAGAGATACCCTTGATGGCTTCGGCGCAGCCGGTGGCGTCCAGTTCGACACGTTAGCAGGTGGCGCTGGTGCTGATCGATTTGTGCTAGGAGTAGCAGGTGGTTCCTACTACCTGGGTAACGGTCAGGCAACCATTACTGATTTCTCAAAAGCTGCTGGGGACACCATCCAGTTATCCGCCGGTGCTGCCCCATACAACTTCGCCTTTAACGGTACGGACACAGTGATCCGCCAGGGTGGAGATATCATCAGTGTTGTTCAGGGTGCCGGTTTAGCCGCTGTTGTCACCTCTATCGACTTAGTCTAGACTTGATTTTTCTTTGAGGCATCATTATAGACCGCCGCGATGATCGCGGCGGTCTCTCTGTGTCGGGCGTTGAAAAGCTATGTACCAGGAATACTCACCTGCATGAATAGAAGTCTTCTCAACTCTTTTTTGACTTTTTACAAGCTTGAGCTGCATAAACAGCAAAAGCCAGACCTAAGTAAT
>JBGTCQ010000225.1:0-9438 GCA_041748755.1 Chroococcidiopsidaceae cyanobacterium
GATGCTCTACTGCCGACAATGGGAGGGCAAACTGCTCTAAATCTTGCTGTGGCTTTGTCCAAGAATGGTGTATTAGAGAAATACGGGGTGGAGTTAATTGGAGCCAAGCTCCCAGCAATTGAGAAAGCCGAGGATCGGCAATTGTTTAAAGAGGCAATGGAGCGAATTGGAGTGGAGGTATGTCCCTGTGGCACCGCTTCTACTGTGGATGAATCCAAGGCGATCGCGCGGACAATTGGCACGTATCCCCTAATTATTCGTCCAGCCTTCACAATGGGTGGTAGCGGTGGTGGCATTGCCTACAACCAGGAAGAATTTGAAGAAATGGCGCAAGTGGGTATTGATGCCAGTCCAGTTTCCCAAATTCTGATCGATCAGTCGCTATTGGGTTGGAAAGAATACGAACTCGAAGTGATGCGCGACCTAGCAGATAACGTCGTAATTATCTGTTCAATTGAGAACCTCGACCCGATGGGCATTCATACCGGTGACTCAATTACCGTCGCTCCAGCACAAACACTTACCGATAAAGAATACCAGCGGTTGCGGGATGCCGCGATTAAAATTATTCGTGAAATTGGCGTGGAAACAGGCGGCTCGAATATCCAATTTGCTGTTAATCCGGTAAATGGGGATTTTATCGTCATTGAAATGAATCCCCGCGTCTCCCGTAGTTCTGCTCTAGCTTCCAAAGCTACTGGCTTCCCGATCGCTAAGTTTGCAGCAAAACTAGCTGTAGGCTACACGCTGGATGAAATTAAAAATGACATCACTAAGAAAACACCAGCCTCGTTTGAGCCAACCATCGACTATGTGGTGACCAAAATCCCGCGGTTTGCATTTGAAAAGTTTCCCGGTTCTGAGCCAGTACTGACGACGCAAATGAAGTCAGTGGGTGAAGCAATGGCAATTGGACGGACATTCAACGAATCATTCCAAAAAGCGCTACGCTCCCTAGAAACTGGTCGTGCTGGTTGGGGTTGCGATAAACCTGAAAAACTGCCTAGTGGCGAACAAATTCGCTCCCAGCTGCGGACTCCCAATCCAGAAAGAATTTTCTCGGTGCGTCAGGCGATGCTACTGGGGATGAGTGTTGAGGAAATCTATGAACTTACGGGTATTGACCCTTGGTTTCTAGATAAGCTCCAGTTGCTGCTGGAAACTGAAAAATTCCTCAAACGCACACCTTTAAAGCAGTTGACAAAAGAACAACTTTATGAAGTAAAGCGCGACGGTTTTAGCGATCGCCAGATTGCCTTTGCTACCAAAACAACCGAAGATGAAGTCCGCACGTACCGCAAATATTTAGGTGTAATTCCAGTCTACAAAACGGTGGACACCTGCGCCGCAGAGTTTGAAGCTCTTACTCCTTACCATTACTCCACATACGAAGAGGAATCGGAAGTAAGACCATCTGAGCGACAGAAGGTGATGATTTTAGGTGGCGGTCCTAACCGGATTGGACAAGGAATCGAGTTTGATTATTGTTGTTGTCACGCCAGCTATGCCCTCAGAGGGCGGGGGTTTGAGACAATTATGGTCAACTCCAACCCAGAGACAGTATCAACAGATTACGACACAAGCGATCGCCTCTACTTTGAGCCGTTGACTAAGGAAGATGTACTCAACATTATCGAAGCAGAAAACCCAGTTGGGATAATTGTCCAGTTTGGTGGTCAGACACCCTTAAAGCTAGCAGTACCATTGCAAGAATATTTGCAGCAGCAAGAAGAATCCCAGCCTCTGACAAAAATTTGGGGAACATCACCGGATTCGATTGACATCGCCGAAGATCGAGAGCGGTTTGAAAAGATTCTGCACCAGTTGGATATTACCCAGCCAGCTAATGGTATTGCCCGGAGTTACGACGATGCTTTGATTGTGGCGCGTCGGATTGGCTATCCTGTTGTGGTGCGTCCTTCGTATGTGTTGGGAGGACGAGCGATGGAGATCGTCTATTCCGATCAAGAACTAGAGCGCTACATGATTTTTGCGGTACAGATAGAGCCAGAGCATCCAATTTTAATTGATAGATTTCTGGAAAATGCAATCGAGGTAGACGTAGATGCGATCGCGGATCACACCGGAAAGGTAGTAATTGGCGGCATTATGGAACACATCGAACAAGCTGGGATTCACTCTGGAGATTCCGCTTGCTCTTTACCTACTATCTCGTTGCCAACAGCAGTATTGGATAAGATTCGGACTTGGACTGTGCAGCTAGCAAAGGCGCTAAAAGTAATTGGGCTAATGAACATTCAGTTTGCAGTTGTCGGAGCGCATGGCTACAATCCGCAGGTTTATATTTTGGAAGCCAACCCCCGTGCCTCTCGTACTGTACCTTTTGTTTCTAAAACAACTGGTGTGCCACTAGCAAAACTTGCGTCTTTGATTATGGCAGGTGAAACTCTAGAGTCACTCTCGTTCACCCAAGAACCCATGCCAACTCATATTGCTGTCAAAGAAGCAGTATTGCCGTTTAAGAAGTTTCCTGGTACAGACACGATTTTGGGACCAGAGATGCGTTCTACTGGCGAAGTGATGGGGATTGACAGCGATTTTGGTCGCGCTTTTGCCAAAGCGGAATTGGGTGCTGGTGAGGTATTACCCCTAAGCGGTACAGTGTTTGTCTCAATGAGCGAACGAGATAAAGTATTGGTCGTTCCCGTAGTCAAAGACTTCATCGAATTGGGCTTTCAAGTTGTAGCCACGGACGGCACACGAAGCGTTCTCCGGGAGCATGGCTTAGATGTCGCTCTAGTGCTAAAACTTCATGAAGGTCGCCCCCACGTTTTGGATGCGATGAAAAACCAAAAGATTCAATTGATTATTAACACGCCCTCTGGAGAAGAAGCCCAAACTGATGCCAGGCTAATCCGCCGCACAGCCCTTACTTACAAAATCCCTATTATTACCACAATTGCTGGTGCCAAAGCCACTGCCGCCGCCATCCGCTCTCTGCAAAGCACACCCTTGGAGGTGAAAGCTATCCAAGATTACATCCTTACCAGGTAAAGCTTGCCCTAAAGGAGCCAGAAGTCGTTGCAACCAAAAACCCTCCTTCTGGCTCCTATTTCATCTGGATTCAGGAAATTCCCAGTACAACATTAAGTAATCTTAGGCAGATATGGTTAAACTGAAAGAGGGTGTAGTATAATAAAGTACCAACATGAGGTAATAATAGATGATAGCAAACTTCTAAATTTTGTAAAAGCGTGAGAAGCTAGTCATGCACCAATTCTTGATTGAATATAAAATTTTATGAATAAAAGTAAAAGATACATTTGCTTATAGTATTCAGTTGGCGATAGGTTTTAGCATCTAATTAACAGCTATACCGCTTTATTAAAGAACAGCACGATTCTTCTCTTTACTATGGAGGCAGGGAACAATCAAATAACAGTACAAGTCTTACGGCAAAACATTGATGCATTTTTCATGCTACTTATTAGGTAGCCTGTAATAAAAGCAATTAGTGCTCAAATATCGGTGTCTAAGTGAATTGCGCTACTATTGACCAATGACCAACACTAGTTTGATTTGTCAACCACAAAGAACGAATCGTAAATCCTCGCTAATAGCTTTGGGAAAAGCCGCTAATCACCATATTTGTGGGGAGTAGCAGGTATAGAGAGAGGAATTGAAGTAGCAGTAGTCGACTAAGAAATGTTACAATTATTAATAAGGAAGTATTGAAATTAAAACCAGTGATGGCGACACAAAAGAATTGGTTAGTTACCTTATCTGTCTACTTAAGCTCATTGTTCCAATTTATACCTGCTTTCATCCGAATATAACAATTTGATTCTCAATTGACTGAGTCCGGTCTATCCAAACAAAATAGTTTTTGCTATAACTGCGTTGCCTCCAGGTTACGAGCAAATGCTTGTAATATCTTACTAATTCCATCCTTATCAATCTATAATGTAGCGTTATGAAGACTGCTCAGACTGCCACTGACCTCGTGCGGACTTACCTGCGAGAGATTGGTCGTGTACCACTGCTAACCCACGAGCAGGAGATTTTGTATGGCAAACAGGTGCAGCGCTCAACTGTTTTGCAGGCGGTAAGCGAATCTCTTACAGAGCAGTTAGGTCGTGAACCAACACTTGATGAGTGGGCCCAAGCCGCAGAACTATCAGACAGCACTGAGTTAACAAAATTACTTGCTGCTGGTGAACTTGCTAAGCGCAAGATGGTTGAAGCAAACTTGCGGCTAGTTGTCTCAGTTGCCAAAAAGTACATTAAGCGCAACGTTGATTTGCTGGATTTAATTCAGGAAGGCACAATTGGCATGCAGCGCGGCGTGGAAAAGTTTGACCCAACCAAGGGCTATCGGTTTTCGACTTACGCCTATTGGTGGATTCGCCAAGCTATTACAAGGGCGATCGCTGAAAAAGGTCGCACAATCCGGTTGCCAATCCACATTACCGAGAAGCTGAACAAAATTAAGAAGGTACAACGCCAACTGTCTCAACAACTGGGACGCGCTCCCAGTGCTGGTGAATTGGCGGCGGAATTGGAATTAACTCCTAAGCAAGTGCGAGAGTACTTGGAAAGAGCGCGCCTACCTCTATCGTTAGATTTGCGTGTGGGAGATAATCAGGATACGGAACTCGGAGAACTATTAGAGGATACTGGTGCTTCCCCAGAAGAATTTGTGATGCAGTCCTGTATGTCTACCGATTTAGAGCGCTTGATGGCTGATTTAACGCCCCAGCAACGCGAAGTATTGGCTTTGCGCTTTGGTTTGGCTGATGGACAAGCCTTAACACTGGCAAAAATTGGCGATCACCTGAACATCAGTCGCGAACGAGTGCGGCAAATTGAGCGTGAAGCCTTAACTAAGCTCCGCAAGCGCAAAATCGATATAGATCAATACTTAGCTAGCTAGGAAGCTAAAAATAGTTTTGAGTTTTGAATTAAAGAGTAATCAATCCGTCACTTCTTTTAATTCAAAATTCAACATTTAAAACTCAAAACTATTCCCTAGTACCTAGTCCCTTTTAAAGGTGAGACAATCCGCCATTCCTAGTTCGGTTTCACAGACTCCTAAACCAGAATTAACCTGTTACATTAATTTGCATAAGCCTACAACAATTAACTGAATCATAGATATTGTAGACGGCTCCTTTGCAAGTAAAAAACTGAGAGCCACAACCCAAACGGAGGTACAACGTGAACAACGCATCCAATCAAACCTCAGAGTTTTTTAATAGCGAGTCAGAGAGTGGCGACTTGCTGTGGCAATATGTCCAATCCTTGAGTCCAGACTCAATTTCTCAGCTATCCAAACCCACGTCTGCGGAAGTCTTTCAGGTTATGGAGCGTAATATAGTTGGACTGTTGGGGAATTTACCCTCAGAACACTTTAATGTGAATATTACTACAAACCGCGAAAGCCTTGGTCGGCTTTTAGCTTCAGCTATGATCAGCGGGTATTTCTTGCGTAATGCTGAACAACGTATGGGTTTTGAGAAGGCTTTGCAAGTGTCTGAAATAAACGCCTTAGATAGTGAGTAGGGCAGCTTTTTAGTTAAGAACGTGGTATTTAGGCAAAGTAGTTTAAAATTTTCATCAACATATAATTTTGGTGAACAGTGAAATTATTTTGCCAAGTTCTGACTTTTTAAGACTAAGGTACTCATTTTAATTCCAGAAAGGAGTTTTAGCACTATCTTGGTACGTTTAACAAAAGTCCGTATCTCACTTAGTTTATTTGTCGGTTCTGCATGATGAATTGGTGTTACTCCTTTCTCACATGATGTTATTGATACTTGTAAATTATTCTCTCCTACTCAAGAAAGCTTGCTTACTGTTATGCCTCTTGAGAGAAAGAGAATAAATATCCATGTGTGAAACTGCTTCTTTGATACCTCATAAGCTTATTGGTGTTGCTGTAATTTGGAATGACGTAGGACAAATTTTAATAGATCGCCGTCGTCCAGAAGGGTTATTCGGTGGCTTCTGGGAGTTTCCTGGTGGCAAAATTGAACTAGGCGAAACTGCCGAGGACTGTATCAAACGGGAAATTCAGGAGGAACTGGGAATAGATATTGAAGTAGGTGAGCATTTAATTACTATTGACTACACCTATACTCACTTGCGCGTTACCCTCATTGTGCATCACTGTCGCCATCTCACAGGCACGCCTATGCCCATTGAGTGTGATGAAATCTATTGGGTTATGTTGCATGAAATCGACCAGTTTCTTTTTCCCAAAGCTAATGTCCAGATTATTGCCGCTCTACGTCAAAATCTTTAATTGCTATGAGTTTTGGTCTAACACTATAAACATAACACGCTTGATCTAATTGCTAGTTATGCATTTCTTCCATACAGGTTGCTAATGTTATTTGCATTAAGTTTAGCTAGTGCTGTGTCTTTTATAAAGTTAAGTGTAGAAGGTTAAAAAAATGCCTTAACTAGTTAAATTATTTGGTATGCTAAATGTTATGGTAAAAATCTGTGTTAATTTTTTACAAGCAAACCCACCTCCATTATAAAATATAATACATTAAAATTAAGCAAAAAAACTGTATTTATCGCTACAATTATTTTTTACCTGGTATTAATTACTAGTTTGGGTAAACTGGCAATGTGAAGTGGAAACATGAACCGCCAGTAGGTGGAGAATCGACCCAAAGTTGACCATAGTGAGCGCGAATAATAAGTTGGCAAAGAAATAGGTCGATTCCAGAGCCTTCTTTTGCTGCATCACGTTCAAGCCGGAAGCGTTCTTCAAAAATGTAATCGCGGTCTGCTTCAGGAATACCAGGACCAGTATCATAAACGCTGATCTGAATTTTCTGGGTGGTGCGGTGGAAACCACAAA
Organism: Chroococcidiopsidaceae cyanobacterium; assembly: GCA_041748755.1. GTDB lineage: Bacteria > Cyanobacteriota > Cyanobacteriia > Cyanobacteriales > Chroococcidiopsidaceae > JAHHHE01. Next base: position 6,836 of record JBGTCQ010000225.1, read on the forward strand.
TGCGAATAATACCGCCTACCGGGGTGTACTTAATAGCATTGTCTGAAAGATTTGTCAGCACTTGTTCCACCCGTTCTAAGTCGGCATAAACACAGGGTAAATCATTGGGTATATCAGTTTCTATGCTCTGAAATTTTGCTCTTGAGCGATCGCTTACTTGAGCAATTACATCTCGGCACAGCTTTCCTAATTCCAGCTTTTGAGGCTGAATATGTAACTCTGCTACAGTATCTGACGCTACCTGCAAAAGTCCTGCAATCATCCGCTCAATTGTCCGAGTTTGATTGCGAGCTTGTTTAAATAACTGCGACGCTAAAGCTGGAGTCAGGCGATCGCCTTTGTGTGGACCTAAGTTTGATTCTAGGGTTTCTATAGCAATTGAGACAGCAGTTAATGGATTGCGGAGATCGTGCGCCAACATTGAAATCACTTGGTCTTTAAAATGCAACTGCTCAAGCAATTTTTCTTGCTCACGTTTCAGGTGAAAAACTTCATCTGCAAGTCGCAGCAGTTTTACTGAATCGGTAATAGAATGAATTGGGGTTTCGGTTGTAGAGACACGATAATCCTTGTCGATACCTTCTGTTGCATTCTGTAGTTTCAAGTGTTCTACGGCGTGTTGCCACCGAGACCACCAATTTTTTAATTGAGCGATCAAATTACTACCAACAAGGGTCTGCCGAGGTTCTGGATGGATTTTGATCAAGGCAGGAGTAGTCACCAGTTTAAACTGTTCTGCGACAGAGGGTTGTTCCCCCACATCTACCACCTGAAGGGCAAATTGGTATTCAGTCTGTAACTCCTTCAGGTAATGGCGAATCTGCTCAATTTGCTGCTGAGCACTAGGACACTTATCAACAAACAGCAACAGTTGAAGCGGCGCTTGAGGATAGATAGGCTGTTCAGGAGAAACATACATGCAATCTTGTTCCGGCGCTGGAGACAAATAGGTGAAGGTTTGCCAGAAATGTAACGTGAGTGAGTATGGCTCGTTACATTAGCTACATTTGTTTTCTTAAATTTAATATTAATTTTAGATTTTGTATACAATTTAGCAATGAAATGAAATGTTGCTTAATATCCAGCTGATTATCAGACTTGTAAATGTTAGTGAATAACTTAAAGTTGACATTGCTACTCAAACGCTATATCTAAAGATGCAGACTGGAGTTTAAATTTGCGTTAGCGTAGGAATTGATATTATTTACCTAAATCGCTGTGCTGAACTCTAGACGTGCTAGTGGATTGGTTAGTCTAGTTGTTTTACTAACCTCATTGAGTGCCTGTGCCAATAGTCCAACTGGCAGTAACCTTGAGAAAATTCTGGCTGCTGATCCCAGGCAAGATCAGGTGTTCGGACCTAATGACACCATTGCAACTGAAGTAATCGCATTACCAGATGATTTTCCATCTGAAATTCCCCGATATCCCAGGGCCCAGCTAAAGGAAGTTAGCCAAATAACAAGTCCAGGTATCAGTAGTGGCGAATTTGATGTTAAGGCGAACGAGAATGGTGAGCATAAGCTGACACGTTGGATTAGTTCTGCCCCCAGCAATATAGTCCAAAGCTTTTACGAAAACGAGTTTCAGGCAAACAACTGGGTTTTGCTCCAGCCAACCGATAGCCAAACAGGCATCATTAAGGCGCGTCTGAATGACCTACAAGTAACAGTGTCACTTCAGCCTGCAACAGTCACTAGCACTGATGCCAGTGCCACACCTGGACCAAATCAACCTACTACTGGGCAAAATCAAGAAGTAGTTACCGAATTCGATATTGAATATGTTCGTAACACTGCTACCTCCGACGGGCCAGTAGCAGTTGTACCGCAACCAGGCGATGAAGATTTTATTGGTCCCACCCCCTCAGACTTGGACAGATCAGAGGGAACCCCTAATAGTGAAACAGCGATCGCAGTAGCTGGAAGTCAGGTTTTTACAGACATTAATAAGGCACCGCAAGAATTGCGTCGATACCTTGGAGACTTGGCAGCATTAGGTGTCTTGCCCTTAGAACCAAGTAACTCCAACAACCAACCTGACACTCAATTCGACCCTAGTAAGAATATCAGCCGCCGCGAATATGCCCGTTGGCTTGTTGCTGCTAACAATACTATTCATCCAAACAGTCCAGCAAAACAAATCCGTGAAGCCTCTGAGACTGTTCAACCAGCTTTCCAGGATGTGCCGCGAACTGACCCAGATTTTGCTGTAATTCAGGGATTAGCTGAAGCTGGCTTAATTCCTAGTTCCTTGTCTGGAGACTCAACAGCAGTATTGTTTCGTCCTAACGCGCCCCTGACACGAGAGCAGATGATTTTGTGGAAAGTGCCTCTAGATAACCGTCAGGTTCTACCAAATGCCTCGGTAGATGCCGTAAAGGAAACTTGGGGCTTTCAAGATGTATCACGGATTGAACCCAAAGCGTTGCGGGCAGTGTTGGCAGATTTTCAGAATAGCGATCAGTCGAATATCCGGCGAGTGTTTGGCTATACTACGCTGTTTCAGCCTAAGAAACCAGTTACTCGTGCGGAAGCAGCAGCTGCCCTATGGTACTTTGGCAGTTCTGGTGAAGGGATATCTGCTCAAGAGGCACTACAGAT
>JBGTCQ010000226.1:0-8473 GCA_041748755.1 Chroococcidiopsidaceae cyanobacterium
CTACTGTGAACTACTGGGGATGCAGTTACTGCGTCAGAAAGATTATCCAGGGGGCGAGTTTACCCTTGCTTTTGTAGGCTACGGTAATGAATCTGACCACACTGTTTTAGAACTAACCTACAACTGGGGTACAGACAAGTACGACTTAGGCAATGCTTATGGTCATATTGCCCTTGGAGTCGATGACATTTACGCCACTTGTGCAGAAATTAAGGCTCGTGGCGGTAAAGTAGTACGGGAGCCAGGTCCAATGAAACACGGTTCGACAGTGATTGCTTTTGTGGAAGATCCTGATGGGTATAAAGTAGAGCTAATTCAGTTGGGTACTCAAGCTGCAACAGGCAAGGAATCTCAACTGCAACTATCCCAGTAATACTTGCTGCTGGTGGACGTATCAAGAATTTCCTTGGCTGCTGGTGGTATCAAGAACTTGGTTGACTCCACAATCTGCCCTGCTATTTGCTGTTAACTCAGTTGGGATTCATCTGAGCGACAATACTAATACTACCCTCGTTCAACTAGCGAGGGATGCCAATAACGACTGTAACAGTACCATCTAGGAAGGCATCCTCTGCACCAGTGTTAAGTTTTAAATTGTTCTATCTTAAAACTTTCTAAGTAACTCAAAACCGCCGTTCTCCTGACTTTTGAAAGTCAGGAGCCAACGGAAACGCTCTGCTCAAAACTCAAAACTCAAAACTATTTAAAGATGCAGCCTACTGAACCCGATAAGTTTACAACTAAAGCTTGGGAAAGCATTGTTAAATCTCAGGATGTGATCCTGCGCTTTCAACAACAGCAGCTAGAGGTCGAGCATCTAGTCATTGCCCTATTAGAACAAAACGATCTAGCTGATCGCATTCTAAGTCAAGCTGGTGTTGCTCTAGAGCAATTGGGACAGCAACTCGAAGCATTTACCAAGCGTCAGCCCAAAGTTACCAAGACTGGACAGCTGTATTTGGGTCGTTACTTAGACATGATGCTAGATCGAGCAGATGTAGCTAGAGCGAAGATGCAGCATGACTTGATCTCCATTGAACATTTACTCCTAGCTTTTGCAGAAGATGAACGGATTGGTCGTCGATTGCTTAAAGGCTTTAACGTGGACAGTTCAAAGCTAGACGCTGCAATTAAAGCTGTTCAGGACAGCCAGAAGGTAAAAGGCCAAACAAAGGTATTAGACCAAACCTCAGATACCCGCTACGAAGCTTTAGAAAAATTTGGTCGAGACTTGACAGAACAGGCAAAAGCTGGCAAGCTTGACCCGGTTATTGGGCGAGATGAAGAAATCCGGCGCGTGGTGCAAGTATTGTCTCGTCGCAGCAAGAATAATCCGGTGCTGATTGGAGAGCCTGGGGTAGGAAAAACAGCGATCGCCGAAGGTTTGGCGCAACGGATCATCAACGGCGACGTTCCTGAATCCCTCAAGAATCACCAGCTAATTTCCCTTGACATGGGCAGTTTAATTGCTGGGGCAAAATATCGGGGAGAATTTGAAGACCGACTTAGAGCCGTACTTAAGGAAGTAATGGACCCTAAAGCTCAGATTGTGCTGTTTATTGACGAATTGCACACTGTTGTTGGCACTGGTGGCACGTCACAAGGAGCGATGGATGCGGGGAATTTGCTCAAACCGCTGCTGGCGCGGGGAGAACTGCGCTGCATTGGGGCAACTACCCTTGACGAATATCGTAAGCACATCGAAAAAGATGCGGCTCTAGAACGGAGATTTCAGCAAGTATTTATCGATCAACCCACAGTTGAAAACACAATTTCAATTCTGCGCGGTCTGAAAGAACGTTATGAAGTACATCACAGCGTTAAGATTACAGACTCGGCGCTTGTTGCTGCTGCTACGCTTTCCAGTCGCTACATTTCTGATCGGTTTTTGCCAGATAAAGCTATCGACTTGGTAGATGAAGCCGCTGCGAAGCTGAAAATGGAGATTACTTCCAAGCCAGATGAATTAGAAACAACTGAACGGCGGTTGATGCAGCTAGAAATGGAAAAGCTGTCTTTGGCAGGGGAAGACCGAGCTAATGCGATAACTAGAGAGCGTATAGAGCGGATTGAGCAGCAAATCGCCGATTTGAAGCAAAAAGTTGAGCATTTTAACGCGCAATGGCAAGGTGAAAAGCAACTCTTAGACGCTATCAGTGTCTTGAAGAAAGAAGAAGACTCTTTACGGGTACAAATTGAGCAGGCAGAACGCGACTACGACTTGAATAAAGCTGCTCAGCTGAAGTATGGACAGTTGGAAGGAGTGCAGCGCGATCGCGAAGCCAAAGAAGCTTTACTGTTAGAAATTCAGGCTCGTGGTTCTACCCTGTTACGCGAACAAGTCACCGAAGCTGACATTGCGGAAATTGTCGCTAAGTGGACGGGAATTCCTGTTAATCGGCTCCTAGAATCAGAGCGCCAAAAACTGCTGCAACTAGAAAGCCACCTCCATCAACGAGTTATCGGTCAATCCGAAGCCGTCTCCGCTGTTGCTGCGGCGATTCGCAGAGCGCGTGCAGGCATGAAAGATCCTGGTCGTCCAATTGGTTCCTTTTTGTTCATGGGACCTACCGGAGTAGGCAAAACTGAATTAGCCCGCGCATTAGCTCAATTTCTGTTTGATGCCGAGGATGCCCTTGTGCGCCTAGATATGTCCGAGTACATGGAAAAACATTCGGTTTCGCGCTTAGTGGGAGCGCCACCGGGATATATAGGCTATGAAGAAGGTGGTCAACTTTCTGAGACTATTCGCCGTCGCCCCTACTCAGTCTTATTATTAGACGAAGTGGAAAAAGCACACCCGGATGTATTCAACATTCTGTTGCAAGTGCTGGATGATGGGCGAATTACTGATTCCCAAGGGAGAACGGTAGATTTTCGCAATACGGTTATTGTGATGACCAGTAACATTGGTAGCGAACACATTTTGGATGTGTCTGGCGACGATCGCAAATATGAAGAGATGCAGAAACGGGTACTGGATGCATTGCGATCGCACTTTCGCCCAGAATTTCTTAACCGCATTGATGACATTATCCTCTTCCACACCCTCAAACGCAGTGAACTCGGTCAAATCATCCTCATTCAACTTAAGCGAGTGCAAAATCTCTTGGGTGACCAAAAAATTAATTTGGAGCTATCATCAACGGCTCTAGATTACCTGGTAGATTTAGGCTACGACCCAGTTTATGGCGCTCGTCCCCTAAAACGAGCAATTCAGCGACAAGTGGAAAACCCGATCGCCACTAAGCTATTAGAAAATACATTCGTTGCTGGAGATACAATTTGGATTGACTTGGTGGACAACCAGCTCACTTTTAGCAAACAGGCAGTACCTAAGCCTCAGCCATTAGTAATTAGCCAAGGGTTGACTGACTAAAATGTAGGGACCGATAAAATCGGTGGGCGATCGCGCTAACAAAGAAGAGGGCGATTACTTGGAAGCAGCGTTTAAAATTTTGATTAAGCACAACATTCGTTTAATAGTTAATCATGCTGGAACAAGGCACAATCAGTATTCATACTGACAATATTTTCCCGATTATCAAGAAATCGCTTTACTCTGATCACGAAATTTTCTTGCGAGAACTGGTATCAAATGCCGTAGATGCCATCCAAAAGCTCAAAATGGTATCTCGTGCTGGGGAGTATACAGGTAACGACATTGGCGAACCAGAAATTCAGCTGGTCATAGACAAGGACAAAAAAACCCTATCTATTACCGATAATGGCATCGGGATGACCGCAGAAGAGGTCAAAAAATACATCAACCAGGTTGCTTTCTCTAGTGCTGAGGAATTTATTCAGAAGTACCAAGGCAAAGACGAGCAAGCAATTATTGGCCACTTTGGGCTTGGCTTCTACTCCTCATTCATGGTGGCGCAAAAGGTTGAAATTGATACGTTTTCCTACAAGGAAGGAGCAGCTGTTCACTGGACTTGCGATGGTTCCCCAGAGTTCAGATTGGAAGATTCATCCCGAACAGAGCGCGGCACTACTATCACCCTTACCCTCCAGGAAGAAGAACAGGAATATCTCGAAGAATCACGAATTAAGCAGCTTGTCAAGACATATTGCGACTTTCTCCCAGTACCAATAAAACTCCAAGGGGAGGTGATTAATCGGCAGAAGGCGCCTTGGCGAGAGTCTCCCAGTAACCTAACCAAGGAAGATTATCTAGAGTTCTACCGCTATCTCTATCCTTTCCAAGAAGAGCCTTTGCTGTGGGTGCATCTAAATACTGACTACCCCTTTATCCTTAACGGGATTCTCTACTTTCCCAAACTGAAGCCGGATGTGGATGTTACTCAAGGGCAAATCAAGCTATTCTGCAATCAAGTTTTTGTGAGTGACCATTGCGAAGAGATCATTCCAAAATTTCTATTGCCGATGCGGGGTGTGATTGACAGCAGTGATATTCCGCTGAATGTGTCTCGTAGCGCTTTGCAAACCGATCGCACTGTACGGAAAATTGCCGATTATGTTTCCCGCAAAGTAGGCGATCGCCTCAAAGAACTTTACCGCGACAACCGCGAAGAATACATTAACGCTTGGCAAGACCTCAGTACCTTCATCAAATTTGGCGCTCTCAACGACGAAAAGTTCAAAAAACAAGTCGAAGACATTATTGTCTTTCGCACTACAAACGAGGCAGGGGCGCAGGGTAAACTTACCTCTGATACCCCAGTCCAGGTGCAGTCCCAAGAAGGGGATGCTTGGCAAGATGTTAATCCCCCAGCATCTAATACTGATTCAATCTCTAAGCTGCAATACACCACCCTCAAAGACTACCTGGAGCGCAACAAAGACCGCCACGAAAACCGCGTCTTCTACTGCACTGAGCCAGTAACACAAGCAACTTATGTGGAACTGCACAAAAATCAGGGTTTAGAAGTCCTGTTTATGGACTCTTTCATCGATACCCACTTCATCATGTTTTTAGAGCGGGAATATGCCGATGTCAAGTTCTCCCGTGTGGATGCCGAACTGGACACAACGCTGGTGGAGCAAGACAAAGCTGCGGAAATTGTTGATCCCAAAACTAATAAAACTCGCAGCGAACTGATTAAAGAGCTATTCGAGAAAGCCATTAATAAGCCCAAGGTGAATATCCGCACCGAAGCGCTGAAGTCGGAAGATCCACAAAGAACACCACCAGCAATGGTACTGTTGCCTGAATTTTTGCGTCGGATGCAGGAAATGAATGCTTTGATGCAGCAGCAAACAGTTCAGTTTCCTGAGGAGCATATTTTGGTTATAAACACGGCTCACCCGCTGATTCAGAATTTAGTTAACCTTAGCCTTGGTAGTATTCTCCAGGGTAATAACCAGTCTCCTTCAGGAGAACTAGCCAACTTAATCTGTCACCATGTCTACGATTTAGCGCTGATGGCTCAAAAGGGATTTGATGCTGAAGGGATGAAAGCTTTCGTGGAGCGATCAAATCAAGTCTTAACTCGCCTCACTGAACGCACTGCCGCTGCTTGAATTCCGTCCTGGTGAGCGTTATTTGAAGCCGCACGTCTATGTTCCTTATAGGCGCGGCTTCCGTAATTAGTAAATGCCCTGAGCCGATACAATAGAAGACTACCCGACCAATTCTAATAACCTAAAATCTGGATACCTATATGTCTCGTAAATGCCAATTAACCGGAAAAAAGGCAAACAATGCCTTTGCGATTTCCCACTCACACCGTCGCACTAAAAAGCTACAAGAAGCAAACTTGCAGTGGAAGCGAGTTTGGTGGAGTCAAGGCGATCGCTGGGTCAAACTACTACTTTCAACTAAGGCAATTAAGACCTTGGAGAAAAAAGGCTTGGAAGCAATGGCGAAAGAAGCTGGACTTAATCTTAATCGTCATTAAGGCATTCTTACTAGGGGCAATTGTGCCCCGCCACTAGGTCTGCATACTGAGCGAAGGAACCTGAATCAAGGGTTTCTTCAGTTGATGCCTGTTCAATTCCCCGTTGGACTGAAGCTAAGGCATCAGGATTTTGCCACAGCCACAGTTTCTGTTCTGGGATGCTGACAACTGGATCGAGCAAGATTTGCCCTGTCTCTTTGATCATAACTTTATAGCTTTTTGCCTTAATTACTTGCCCCAGGCCAAGCGTCCCCGGCTATCGGGTCGAACAGCATTTTTAACCACCCGGAAATCTTGTGCCATATAGTCCTCTTTGGAAAAAGATAATACTTAGAGCTTAGATTAATTTTAGTGGGCAAGTGGGCAATACCCACGTAATAGGTTAAATGATGGTGTTGCAAAAACATTTTTTGTCAGGATTTTGTAGGAGCGATGCCTTGTAGCGGCTTCGCTACGCACTATTTGTCTGCGGCATTGTCGCTGATCAATTTGCCTGCCAATCTTCAAGCTGCAATCTTTCTACTCGGCTGAACTCACGGGTGTTGTGTGTAACTAGGGTGAGGTTATTAGCAAGAGCGATCGCTGCTATCTGAAGATCGTAAGGTCCAATGGGAGTACCCAAGGCCTCCAGCCGCGACCGGATACGGCCGTGTATTTCCGCCGCACGGCTATTGAAAAGGGCAGGCAAACAAACAAACTGAAGAACTCCCTAAACAATGCCAGATTGCTTTCCAGGCGAGTGCCTTTATACGCACCGTAGTAAAGTTCTGCTTTTACAATGTCACACAGCGCTATGTCCTGCGGGGATAAAGAGGCTATTCTGTCAACAATGGGTGAACTACGACGAGTAAGGTAGCCAATACAAGTATTGGTGTCCAGAAGGTAGATCATAAAAGCTGATCACGCTCAGGGTATTCGCCTTGCTCCCCGCGTGTAAGCGGTTCACCCTGCCATGCGCCAGCTGTCCTCTCAAAGAAACCAGGCGGCCAACCCAACTCTTCGGGTGTTTTAGCCGACTCCCTTTTGACAATCGGCTGGACAATCACCATCACCTCTAAATCCACATCGGTCATGCCAACGGGGACAGATAATTGTAAGATTCCATCATCGCCGACATGGGAGCGTAATGTAATACTCTGCATAACTGATTCCTACTCCACATAACAAATATATTAATTCTGTGACAACTTAAGCACACGCGATGCCTACGGCGGGCTTTGCCTACGCCCGATGGGGTCGCTATTGCTAGCTTGTAAGAGCGGCAATATAAGTATCATGTTCAAAAGCTATAGGTTCATATAAAGCTCATCTAGATAGGTAGACAGAGGGCTTGAGCGCTCTAGTATGATGGTTTGAGGATGTACAAGCAAGTTAGAAACCTTTATGAGCTTAGTTATTTCCGATGAAATTCTGCAAGCCAGCGGATTTTCAGAAGCTGAGTTGAGCCAAGAAATTGCAATTCTGCTTTTTCAGAAGGAAAAATTAACCCTTGGTCAGGCTAGCCACCTCGCTCAAATGCCTCAACTTCAGTTTCAACACTTGTTGGCTAGTCGCAAAATTCCACTCCACTATGATGTTGCGGAATTTGAAGCGGACCTCAAAACTCTGCAAGAATTGGGTCGACTGTGATCGTTGTCAGCAACACTTCACCAATTACTAACCTTGCTGCTATTAGCCAACTGCCGTTGTTGCAACAACTCTATGAAACTATTATTATCCCTCAAGCTGTTTACGATGAAGTAGTAGCAGGCAGCATAGAAGTGCAATCTGAGCTATGGATTCAAACCCAACAGGTTACAAACTACCCTCTGGTGACTGCCCTTCAACTAGAACTAGATTGGGGTGAAGCGGAAGCAATTGCCCTTGCTGTTGAGTTAAAAGCAGACTTGCTGTTGATAGATGAGCGTCGAGGTAGAACAGTAGCCTCTCGCTTCGGACTCAAATTTACTGGCATCTTGGGAGTCTTGATTGAAGCCAAACACAAAGGTGCAATTTCAGCCGTTAAGCCTGTACTGGATAGTTTGATTTTGACAGCAGGGTTTTGGGTAACTGAGCCGCTGTATAGTCGTGTATTACAAACTGCGAGGGAGTAGTGACTACACTAATTCACTACTGACAATTACAGCATAAGGTAGGCGATGCCTACGGCGGGCTTTGCCTACGCCTGAAGGGTTCGTTATTGCTAGCTTGTAAGAGTGGCCGCACTATTTTGCTGAAGTATCTCGGCTGATTACTCTGCTTCCCAATCCTCAATCTGCAAGCCTTCTACTCGGCTAAACTCACTAATGTTGTGTGTAACTAAAGTTAGGTTATTAGCCAGAGCGATCGCGGCAATTAACAGGTCATTGGAGCCGATTGGTGTGCCCAAAGTAGCAAGCTGAGCGCGAATTCGTCCAGCAATTTCAGCAGAGCGATCGTTAAAAGGAAGGGATTCAAAAGCCTCAAGAAACCGTTGCTGTCTAGCTAGAGCTTGTTTAGAATTGGTACTTCTCCAAGCTCCGTAGAATAACTCCGCCTTGACCAGCGAACACACTGCCACGACTTTTAAATCTACAGCCCGTAACCGTTGTCGAACGAGCAAAGACCTGCCATTTAGGTACATCACACAG
>JBGTCQ010000227.1:0-6713 GCA_041748755.1 Chroococcidiopsidaceae cyanobacterium
GGAGCAAATCAGCTGGCTGGTTCACCTTTAAATCAGACTGAGGTGATGGAATTAGCGATCGCACTTGAAGGACACCCAGATAATGTGGTTCCAGCACTATTAGGGGGATGTCGTCTAGCTGCCACTAAAGAAAGTAATGAATGGGAGATTTGTGATGTTCCCTGGTATGAGAGTATAGTGCCAGTGGTAGCAATTCCAGATTTTGAACTTTCAACTAAAAAGGCGCGGCGCGTCTTGCCAGAGCAAGTAAGCCGAGCAGATGCAATTTTTAATACAGCGCATTTGGGTTTGCTGCTGCGGGGTTTGGCAACAGGACGGGGAAGTTGGCTAAAAGCGGCACTACAAGATCGGTTGCATCAGCCTTATCGTCAAGCGCTGATTCCAGGTTATGAGGCGGTACATTCCGCAGCGTTAGCAGCTGGGGCTTATGGAATGGTTATTAGTGGTGCGGGGCCAACACTGTTGGCTTTGGTAGATGCTGAACATGCGGTAGTTGTTGAAATGGCGATCGCAGCAGCATGGAGAAATGAAGGGATTATGGCACAGGTGCGATCGCTCTCTCTTGATACCCAAGGAGCGACCTTGAGCTAATAATTAGCTGTTACAACTCAGCGCAATGTAGACGGCTTCACGTTATCTGTAAGGGCGATTCTGAAAAATGGCTGGTAGCAAGCTCAAGATGAGTGATTCAATACATCCTTTTTATACGCAGGAGCGGCAACAACAGCAGCTACATAATTAAATGAGCGAAGCAAACCCAGAAAATCTTAGTATTAGAGTTGCACAGATGGAAAAAAAGCTTGAAGCAACTCTTACTGTGATCGGTAAGTTAGTGCAAACGCTAGACTACCTGAGAGATGGCGATGCGAGGTTTATTTTTGAGATGGATTTAGTAAAGCATTCTTTATCTGAAGCAGGATATACAGAAAGCTCAACATTTCCATTACAAGAGCCTTCTGCTCCCTCATCTCAGGTGAAATAATACCTCAATTGCTGATTCAGATATACTAGCGTTCTTCAGTATTAACCCTCTGGCATCTCCTTTTGTGGGTAACCTATTTCTTAGAGAGAATTATCCACACAGCATGAACAATTCCAGGGATATAACCGAAAAGGGTTAAAACGACATTTATCCAAAAGTCTGTCCCAAAACCTACTTGTAGAAAAACACCAAGAGGCGGAATAAAAATTGCACAGATAAGTCGAAGAATATCCATTCAAACCTCCTTTTCAGGTGTAAATTAGTTGGCTTTAGATTGAAGTAATTACAGCGATTGAACCACAATTGCTATTTCTTAATGTACTATTCCCTTAGAAACGCGACATCACTATTCAGATAGATTAAATTATTTCAGCCCCCGCTGATTTTGGCTTTATAACCCAACTGATTTAAAATCTGCACCAGTTTTTGCTTATGCTCACCTTGAATCTCAATTTCATTTTCCTTCACAGTACCACCTGTACCACACTGAGCTTTTAGCTGTTTCAACAGCGCGGCTAATGTTTCTGGTTTAGCTTGAAAGCCAGTAATTACTGTAACTGTTTTGCCCTTGCGTCCTTTGCGAGAGGCTTGTACCCGGAGATTTTGTTGAGCAGCAGGGAGTTCTGGAACTGCTCTTTCTATAGCAGCTGGGTTATTGTTGCCGAATTCTTGGTAAATAACGCGCTCTTGGTTAGACGTAGAGTTAGATGAATTGCGATTTGTAGATGCCATAAAAGTTAATTTGGTAGTTGAGATCTGGGAGATAGGCGTTAGCCAACATCCAAGTCTTGTAACCTCCATCGCGCTTCCTAAACTTGAGAGAATAAGAGATTGGAGTTTGCTAAACAAGTCTTTGAACGAAATTGAGGGCTGTTATGTTAGATTACTAGCCGTACAATATTTCTCGGTTTGTCATGTTCAGCTCTTGGAGATCTCCCCTAGCCCCTCTTAAAAAAAGGGGATCAAACCTTAACGATAAAGTATTGACCAGATGTAGCAATTGCCATCTTTAACAGAATTACCTAATTCTGATCATACCCTGTGCATCAGGAACTCCACCACGAAATCAGCAGCTAACTTTGCACTTGATTTAGTACAGTCTCTTTATAATTCTAGAAAGGATGTTTTTCTAAGCTACCGCTACAGCGTCTTTTGGATGTCCCCGCAACAGAGCCATTAGTTCATCCCGGTAGTCATGGAATATAGAGAGGCGCTTGACGTTCTGGGTGCGTTCGGGCAATTTGATTGAAATTTCCTTACTCACGGTGCCAGGACGCGCACTCAAAGCGTAGATTCGATTGGAGAGGAACACGGCTTCTTCTACATCATGAGTAATCATGAAGATTGTGAGGTTGGTGCGCTCCCAGAGTTCTAGCATAAACTGATGCATCGATTCTTTGGTGTGGATGTCCAATGCGCCAAATGGTTCGTCCATCAACATTACTTTGGGTTCCGAGGCAAGAGCACGAGCGATCGCCACCCGTTGCTTCATCCCGCCAGATAGCGCCTTAGGCAGCGTCCTAGAAAAATTCGTCAGTCCTGCAACATTCAGGTAGTAGCTAGCTTTCTCGCGTCTTTCCCGCTTCGGCAATCCCTGAAGCTTGAGTCCAAACTCAGCATTTTCCTGCACGTTCATCCAAGGGAAGAGTGTGTAGTGCTGAAACACCATACCCCGATCCGGTCCTGGTCCAGTAACACTCACTCCATCAATTTTAACGTCCCCAGTCGTGGGGGTATCTAATCCGGCAATCTGGCGCAGCAGGGTAGACTTGCCCGATCCTGATGCTCCCACGGCGCAGATAAATTCGCCTTGCTGAATATTCATGTTAATGTCCTTAAGGACAACTAACGGTCCCTCTTTCGTATCAAAGTTTTTGTGCAGCTTAGTGATTTGCAAATACATAATTTAAACCTTTGAATGAGTATTTAGTAGTTAGTAGAGTGTAAATTCTCCCCCTGCTCTATCTCTTCTGGCTTGCCCATTTGCAGGAAACGCGGAGGAGGTACTGGAATAGCAGGTCGAATGTTAGCCCGATCACCCCGATGACGATCAGTCCTACAAAAATTTCATCAGTCCTAAGAAATCTACCTGCCACGCTGATCCGACGACCTAAACCTTCGGTTGCTGCAATCAGTTCTGAGACAATTACCAATTGCCATGCGGCTGCCAAGTTGATCCGACAAGCATCAATAATTCCAGGCAAGACGTAAGGAAAAATTACCTGTAGCAGTGTTTGATTGCGGTTACCCCCCAAGGTGTAAGTTGCTTCAATCAGTTCTTTAGGCACAAACTTCACCGTATCCATGACCATCAAAGAGTTGAAGAAAAAGACCCCAATAAAAATTAGGGTGATTTTTGGACCCTCTCCAATGCCCAAATACAGAATCAGCAGGGGAATGAAGGCGGGAGCAGGCATATAGCGCATCAACCCGAACAGAGGTTCCAACAAGGCACGAATGCTGGCAAAACTGCCCATCAGTACACCAACTGGAATGGAAAGGAAGACAGCTAGCAGAAATCCCACACCGACCCGCCATAGACTCGCTACGGTGTCTTTTAGCAGTTCTCGCGTACCCCACAGCCGTCCAAACGCTTCCAGAACTTTGCCAGGGGAGGGCAAAAACTTTGGATCTACGTTCCCAAACGTGGTCACTAGCCACCACAGCAGCAACGGAGCCCCAATGGAAGTAATGAGCAGGGCCGTGTTGAGGGGTTTAGGGATGTCTTCGGACAGTCGCCAGAAAACGGTGGAGTTTAGCGTTTTAGATTGGTTGGCAGGAAGCGATCGCGTGCTTTGATTCATAAGGGGTGATGGGTAAGGGGTGATGTGTCAGGGAAAGACTAGAGGCTAGACGTGTTTTTCTCCCCCTGCTCCCCCTGCTCCCCCTGCTTGCCTACTAAAATAATCTATTGCAAGAAGCTTATTCTCTAAGCGATCCAGAGGTGTTGGGCAAATCGCACTGCAAAGCTAGCAAGCAAAATAGCGAAGAAGCCCATTGTTGGATATCCCCAACGAGGATAACGCTCAAGTAACACGCCGAGCGCTACGCTTAGTGACACAATGCCGTAAGCGATCCGACTTATTGACCACGTTCCACCAGAAGCTAAAATCAAGCCCAAAGCACAGAAGCCATAGATAACTGTTACCAGACTTAGTTGAGTACGTAAGTGCCACAACAAGTAACCACCGCCCAAAACCATACCCGTGTTAATTAATGGATCTCCTGCCAAAAGCCATAAAAATAACACTAAAGCACAAAAGCCATAGCCGACCTTGGTTGAACCAATTTTGGTACGAAAGCGCCACAATGAATAGCCGCTGCCGACAATTATGCCAAATAACAGCGGATGCAACGGATCTTTCAGCCCGCCATGCTTCCAATTCGCCGCGCCAATTGAAGTTTGGCTCAGCATCTTCAACCAACCCTGCCAATAAAACCCAAGTGTTGGTCGCCAGCCGCGCTGTGCCTGAATGAATGCCAAAGCATCACCAAAATGAATTGCACAATACAGGCTGAATAGAACTAGTCCGGCAGCTGCTGTTAAACTGGCAATGTATGCCCTAGCTCCTCTGCGTTCTCTCCACGCCGCAATCACAAACGCCGGGATCAGCGCCATACCTGTGGGACGGGTGGCAGTAGCTATAGCGCCCCAAAGCGCAACCCAGGCATATTTCTGTTTATCAAAAGCCCGCATTGCAGCTGTACTGAATAACAGATACAGCCCCTCTGAATAGATCACTGTTCCAAATAGAGACAGCGGACACCAAGCGAGTACTGCTGTTGCCCACCGAGCAGCGCTTCTACTATGACGCTCCTCTACCCAATAGTACAGAACAACCAGCGCACCCAGAAAAGCAAGGTTGTTCACTAATATACCTGCTACTTCAAACGGCAAGCCAAGCGTCATGACTCCACGGATAACCAAGGGAAACACAGGGAAGAAGGCAACATTATGTCCCTTGCCATCATTAGCATATTCATAGCCTGAGGTGGTGATTTGCTTGTACAGTAAACTATCCCACCATGAGAAGACTTCCCAGCTAACTGTGGGCTTGATGCCTCCTGGTGGAGCCGGAAGTAAGGGCACAAGCAGCAACATGACAGTCACTACCAAAAGTCGGCTGAGTAGCCACATTCCTCCTGCAAAGATGAACCCATTGAACCATAAAGCTTTTTCTTTGCTAATCCGAACTTCAGTCATAAGCTTAAGTTTTTCCAAAACTCTTTTAAATAATGCTCTTGGATAAGGCTGTGATATGCCAAATGTTCAGTTTGGATACTCAACTGAAAGAACATTATCAAATAAGAGGGGCAGCTTAAACCTGCCTAAATCTCAAGCAGACTGTGGCAAAAAATCTGCATGCCAGCATCTGCTCTAAACTAAATTCGTTTTCCACTGGAAACGCCTCTTTGTCAAGACCAGTCTCGTCAGCTGCTTCTCTAACTGCCCTGCGGTAAACCTTTGTCATCCACTCAGCATCTACCAAAAACTGTTTGAGACTAGGTGTATCTTCCAAATACTCCTCAATTCTCCGCTCTCTTAAAATCGTTCTCCAGCTATCAGTGCGTTTAGTTGGTTGATATTTCCACTTGAGCAAGTGCCAAATTAATACCTTCAGTGAACTAAGCAACTTATCTCGTTCACTTCTACCCAACGCTGCGATTTCCTCAATTACGTTCTGCCAATCGACTTCATCGAACTGCCGTGCCTGCAACAATCGCGCTATTTCCTCTGTCCAGAGGTAAATATCCTTATGATAACGTGAGTTCGGGTTAAACAGACTCAGGCAAAAAGGCATCGGGTATGAGGGATGGTTTCTTTGGCTGGTGGCAGTAGGCAATCAATCCGCAGAGCAAATTGACCAAGCAGTTGACTGGTGAACGGTGACGAGAATGCTCAATCTGAGAAATGTTCTTCAACTGGTCAATCACCGATTCAATAATGGCTCGTCGCCGCAGGAGAAGCTTATCTGCCAATGTCATCAAGCGGTTTTTCATGTTGCGTTTGAGTTTGGTAATCAGTTGAATACCCCAGTCCTGCCATAACTGAAGTGCGAGTTTTTGGGAGACATAGCCCCGGTCGCCAAACACCTTACCAAAGAGCTGTTGCAGCAATTGGGGGACAGGCTGACGGTCATCAACATTGCCCGGAGTGAGGATCGCGTTAAGCAATTCCCCTTGCTCATTCACCGCCAGGTGCAGCTTAAACCCGAAGAACCAGTCCACCGACGTTTTGCCTCTAGCCGCTAGGGGGTTGAACACCTTGTGAGAGGAGATGCGGCGGTTGTGGCAGACCTTGATACTCGTCGAATCAATAAAGCTGATTCCAGTACAGTTGCCAAAGCAGTGGCGCAAGTAAGCGCACAGCGGAATCAGGGTGGATGGCATCCATTCCACGAAGCGTTGGTAGCTGACTAATCGAGGAAAGGCTTTGCGCCAATAGCGACAGACTAACTGGGTATAGAACCACTTGAAGTTGCGATACGCCGATTGATGGAAGGCAATCAAGATCGTCATGATCTCGCTTAAGCTCAGACTACGGGAGCGAGAACGACGCTGTAACCCGTCACCCAATAGGCGTTGCCGCCAGCGCGGTTCAAACCATCGGCAAAAATCATCGACATGGCAAAACAAGGCTTCTAGACTAAGCATAGGGTGGTCAGATGCGTTGAGAATTAGGTACTTTCAACTGTATCTGCTCCACCCCTCCTTATCCCGAACTCAGGTT
>JBGTCQ010000228.1:0-5345 GCA_041748755.1 Chroococcidiopsidaceae cyanobacterium
TTTACGAGAGGAACGGGGACTAGTTTCAAGTATTTCTGTTAGCAATATGACGCAGCGGCTTCAGGGAACGTTTTATATTTCCGCTCAACTGCCAAGAGAAAACTTGTCAACAGTGGAAGCGGCGATCGCCCAACACATTCACACTATCCATCAGCCTGTACAAGAGGCGGAAATTGCCCGTGTCAGTACGCAAGTGGCAAATCGGTTTATTTTTGGCAATGAAACACCAAGCGATCGCGCTGGTTTGTATGGCTATTACCAATCAATGGTAGGAGACTTGGAACCCGCTTTCAACTATCCTGCTACTATTCAAGCCCTAGATACAGCTGATCTTCAAGCTGCTGCTCAACAGTATCTTTCGCCAACTGCTTACGGTGTAATTGCCTTGAAACCAGCCCAACTTTAACTATGTGGATAGAAGTTGCCCACCATATCGGGAAAGTAACAGGAAAAAAGTTTTTTGTCAATCACCGCCGTTCAGTTAGTGGAGGCTGCATTAACCAAGGCTATGCCTTGAGCGGTGACAGTGATACCTACTTTGTCAAGGTCAACTCAGCATCCCAAGTTGCGATGTTTGAGGCTGAGGCGCTGGGCTTAAAGCAAATGCTAGCAACGGCTACTATCCGCGTCCCAAAACCAATTTGCTGGGGTATAGCTGCTGGGTTGGCTTATCTAGTTTTGGAGTGGCTAGAACTGGGCAGTGGAGATCCAAAATCTTGGCAAGAAATGGGGCGTAAACTGGCAGCGATGCACTCCCACACCAGTAATCAAGGGTTTGGTTGGCAGCAAAATAATACTATTGGTTCCACACCACAGATTAATACCTGGACAGCAGACTGGGCAGAGTTTTATGCTCAACATCGGCTGGGTTATCAATTTCAAGTGGCTAAACGGCGGGGAGGGCATTTTCCCCAGCAAGAAACGTTATTAGCGGCTATTCCGCAAATGTTCGCAGATTACCAGCCTCAACCCTCCTTGGTACATGGCGATTTGTGGGGAGGCAATGCAGCTTGTATTGTTACGGGGGAGCCAGTAATTTTTGACCCAGCAACGTATTTTGGCGATCGCGAAGTCGACATCGCTATGACGGAATTATTTGGCGGTTTCCCCGCTGCCTTTTATCGCGGCTACAACGAGTTTCCCTTAGATCCAGGCTACGAAAAGCGGAAAACGCTCTACAACCTTTACCACATCTTGAATCACTTTAATTTATTTGGTGGCGGGTACGGCGCACAAGCTAACCGCATGATTTCACAGATTTTGGCATAGAGGAGAGAGGGCGATCGCTACTACACCAGGCGTTGTAAAAAGCACTTTATCCTTATAAGAATTAATAAAAGATTCTGGTATGGATAGAACAACTTTTTTATTGAACTTTAGATTACCGCAGCGATCGCTACTCCTTAACCACCTCAACCAAGTCCTCGATCATTACATCGAACGTGCGGGCTAACTTCTGAAGTGAGGTAAAGTCAATAGTTTCTAATCCAGGCGAACGGGCATAGGTTCTGAGTGTGCTGTATATAACACCGGAACGATCAGAAACTTCCTTGATTGTCCAGCCTCTCTCAGCAGCAAGTTCTCGAATCCGTAGCCTAATTATTCCCATCGTAGTATTGACAAGCGAGACTGTGGAAGTAGCGCCACCCAGCGATAAAGACTTTGCTTTCTGGTGGCGGCGCTGGAAAAAGAGACAACAACGACAAAAAAAGCCAGCACCCCCGTTTTGGGTACAGTTTTTTGCTCAACAATTCCACCAATCTCCCTCAGTGGATGTTCTATCAAACTGGGGTGAATTGATCAGACTAATCAAATTTGCCTTTGGTGAAGGCATTTTGCAAGAACTGCGAGAGAAATACCGTCAAGAAAAAGCATTGCTAAGTTTTTAATAAATAGTAGTTACTCAGCTATTCATTAATACTTTTGCTGATCTTATTAGCACGAGCCTCGGCATTTTCTATTACCTCACTCATATTTTCGAGCATCTCACCAGGGTAATTTTCTAAGACTCGCGTAGAAAGTGAAATGCGACCTTTTCCTTCATCTAAATCAATAATTACAGCCTTAATCACCTGTCCAACTTGAAACAGTGCTTCTAGAGATTCAATGTATTTTTGGCTCACCTGTTTAATGTGGAGCAAGCCGCTAACACCATCTAAATCAACGAAAATTCCAAAAGGTTTGATCCCAGTAATTTTACCTTCAACTAGCTGACCTGATTCTAACTGACTAAAACTGGCGGAGCGAGTCGCCAAGCGATTGGAAAGTACGAGTTTGTTGTTGTTGCGGTCAACTTCCAAAAAAGTCACAGTCAGGGTTTGACCTTTAAGCGCTTCTAAGTCGTCACGCTCAACCAAGTGCGATCGCGGAATGAAACCCCGCAAGCCGTGGACATTAACCGTTACGCCTCCCTTATTCACTCCAGTCACCCGCGCTGGCAGCGATTGACTGCTTTCTTGCATTTCAGCCAGTCGTTCCCAAATCTGATTGATTTCTAACTGGCGGTGTGAAACAGTTACTTGACCATCTGCATCCTGCTCTTTGATGATTACAAAGTCCTGTTCCTCATGCAATGGCAGCACTTCCGCCAAGTTTGTTACTGATTTTAAAGAAGCCTCACTCAGCGGCACAAAAGCTGCTGACTTGCCACCAATATCGACATACGCGCCATCACTCTCATATTGGAACACCTTGCCACGCACTACTTGTCCTTTTTGAAACTGGTAGTCGTGTTGTTCAAGGGCTTTGGCAAAATCGTCCATAGAGAAAGACGAATTGGCTGCTTGATCAGATTTTGATTCGGATTTCATGACTGTTGAATATGAATTGCGGTTTGACCCAGTGCCGTTAGATTTTTACCAAACTTTACCCAATTGCGTTTGATTAAATCTGTGCTGGCATAACACAAAATTTAGGCATTTTGGAGGCGCTGCTTAAACATTTGTTTTACATGCTCCCAAGCATCGGCAGCAGCTTCAGGATTATAACTAGTGCGATGGTTACAAAAAAAACCGTGGTCTGCCTTATCGTAGCGAAATACGCGATGGGAGATATGGTGTTTCTCTAGCTCTGTCTCAATTTTATCTACCTGTTCAACTGGAATGCTGGCATCTTCCATACCAAAGAAAGCATAGAGACTGCCAGTAATTTCTGGTGTTCGAGTAACAGTGGGAGAACCGCCTCCAGGTGTTTGTGTGGTAATGCCAGCACCGTAGAAGGAAGCAGTAGCTTTAATATCAGCTAAAGTAGCAGCAAGGTAAGCAACATGACCACCAAAGCAGAAGCCGATACAGCCAATGGCATCTTTTTTGACTTGAGGTTGGGCTTTAAGGTAGTCAATCGTCGCCTGGATATCACCTAATAGCTCTGAGGCTTTGGTTTGTCCCTTGTATTTTCTGCCAATTTCCATATCTTTTGGGGTGTAGCTAGTCTCAAAATCGGGGGCAATACGTTGAAAGAGAGCTGGCGCGATCGCTACATAACCTTCTTTGGCAATCCGTTCCGTAACTTCCCGAATATGAGCGTTGACACCAAAAATCTCCTGCAACACTACAATGCCTGGGTAAGAATCAACACTAGTTGGTGTTGCCAGGTAAGCGGAAATTTCTAAATCCCTATTAGGAACTTTGACGTAAGCGGTGCGAATTTGGTCTACCATAATGATTTTTACCAATTTCTTGAAATTCTGAGATATATCTGTGCCAATATCTAAATGCTATATACGATCAAATTATCAATGTATTGTGTCCAGTGCGAGAAAATGTCTGCTATAGCAATTGATATCAACAACATACTTGAGAAATAGCGTATCCAGCTGGTCTGTTACCGCTCTTATCACAAAGGAGGTTTGGTGATGGTTCAGTTTCGTATCCAGCCAGATAGTGAGATTCCTGCCTCAACTCAGTTATTTAACCAAATTCGGTTTGCGATCGCCTCGCGGCAATTTTCCCCTGGACACCGCTTGCCCAGTACAAGAGCATTGGCAATGCAAACTGGTCTGCACCGCAATACTATTAGCAAAGTGTACCGTCAGCTAGAGGATAACGGGCTGGTAGAAAGTGTTGCTGGCTCAGGCATTTATGTCCGCGCTCAGCCACTAAGGAGGAACCCAGCTCCAGTTCCTATCTTGGAACAATATCCCCAAGCTGACAAGATTGTCCAAGAAAGCGTGGATCAGCTACTCAAACTTGGCTGCTCACTCAACCAGGCTCGTGAGCTATTCCTTGCTGAAATTGACTGGAGATTGCGCTGTAGTGCGCGGGTACTGGTTACAGTTCCCACACAGGACATAGGTGCTGGCGAATTGATGGTGCAGGAACTAGAACAAGCGCTCCTGATCCCGGTGCAACTGGTATCGACAGAGGAACTGGCGAACGTGCTAGATCAAACTTCCTCTGGCACCGTCGTCACCAGTCGGTTTTTTATTGCCGAGGCGGAAGCGATCGCAGCTCCTAAATCTGTCCGTGTCATCCCTGTTGACATCTACGACTACGCCCAAGAAATTCAGCTACTTAAAAAATTACCGCTAGACAGCTATGTTGGCATAATCAGCCTTAGCTCTGGTATTCTTCGGGCAGCAGAAGTAATCATTCACAGTCTTAGGGGCGATGAACTGCTGGTGATGACTGCCCAATTAGGAGATGCCTATAAACTGAATTCGATTGTTAAGAGCGCTCAACTGATTATCAGCGATCAGGCGAGTTTTTCTACGGTGCAAGCAGCGGTTCAAGCCGCTAGAGAAGATATTATTCGTCCTCCTAAGCTGATGCGCTGCGACAGTTATATCGGTAGCCAATCAATTGATTTGCTTAAACGCGAACTGGGTTTGGGTTGAGCAAGGTTGAATTAACTACCTTGTGTCTTTGGTGCTGGTAGTTGCAAAAACTCGCGCACTCGCTGTAGGTAAATAGCTGGGTCTTCCAGCATCGGGAAGTGAGCAGTATTAAGAATTAGGGCAAACTCAACTTTGTCACTCATTGCTGCTGCCTGACGACCCATTTCGGCTGGGATAATCTTGTCATACTCTCCGGCAATCAAGAGCGTAGGGACTGTTAACTTGGCAAACTCTTGTGGCATCAATTCAGCTGCTGCTTTGCTCACAGAAGTGAAGATGGTATTTAAAGCGGCTTCGTAATCTGCTACCAAAAAATCCTGTAAAAAACTACGACGCTCAGCAGCTGGTATGGGGCGATGCAAAAACCGCGCCATAAACATCTGATCAACAAAAGGTATTTTGTCTAGCCATTTGAGTCGAAATTTGACTACATAGCCACCAAACTTATGAAAGGCTGCAAACGCCTTTTCGTCGTACTCAAAAACGCCAGTACAGGTTAGAATCGCTCGTT
>JBGTCQ010000229.1:0-6095 GCA_041748755.1 Chroococcidiopsidaceae cyanobacterium
CTGCCGCAGCTACAACGACTATCTCTATCAAGAGCAACTAGCAGCGTGGCAAAGTCAGGGGGTTCTCTCTCAGGTAGAGGTGGCATTTTCTCGGCTCAATGACCAGAAAGTTTATGTCCAACACCTGATTAAAAACCAGAGTCAGCAGATTTGGAAACTGCTCTCCCATCCCAAGTACCATTACTACGTTTGTGGTGATGCCAAAATGGCGGATGATGTGTTTGAGGAACTGATGGCGATCGCCTGCAAAGAGGGAGGTTTATCCCACATCGAAGCCGTGGGCTTTTTCGACCGGATGAAAGCTCAAAATCGTTTTTCCACGGACGTTTGGGGCGTTACCTTGCACTTTAAGCAGGCAATTAAAGAGGTGCAAAAAGACAAGTACTCAATGGCAGAACGATGGCTGGAACGGGTACAGCAAGCTACAGGAGTTTAAACATTGTCGCCACCAACGGCGGCAGAACCATGACTGTCATATTCTGCACAGTGCTGAATCAATTTTGCCACTAAACCTGTCCAGCCAGTTTGATGACTAGCACCGAGTCCAGCACCATTATCACCATTAAAGTACTCGTTAAAAAGAATTAGGTCACGCCAATTTGGGTCAGTTTGGAATTTTTCAGTTCCACCATTAAAAGGTCGCCTATCAGAGGAATCTTTGAGAAAAATTCGGCTCAGCCTTTTAGATAAGTCAGTTGCTACTTCCTTGAGTGTCATCATTTGACCGGAACCAGTCGGACACTCCACTTTAAAATCATCACCCACGTAGTAATGGAACTTTTGCAGCGATTCGATCAGCAAATAATTTATGGGGAACCAAATCGGTCCTCGCCAGTTGGAATTACCGCCAAACATCCCGGTGCTAGACTCTGCGGCTTCATAATCCACCCGGTACTGTTTACCATCGCTCTCAAGAATGTACGGTTTTTTGGCATGAATTTTAGAAACAGAGCGGATACCAGAGGGGCTGAGAAACTCGTTTTCATCTAGCATTTTGCGCAAGATATGTCGGAGTTTGTTTTGCTCTTCGCTTCCCCCAGGTGGTTTGAAGCAAATTGCTAACAGTCTCCGCGCACCGATACCTGGTGTCTGAACGCAAGCGATCTTTTGTGTTAGGTCATGGCGATTCTCAATAAACCATTGCGTCCGCCGTTTAAAGCCTGAAAGCTGCTCTAAAATTTCTGGTTCCAGAGTGGCAATGGCAAACAATGGAATTAGCCCCACAAGACTTCGCACTTTCATCGGATATTGATGACCATCGGGGAAATGCAGCGCATCATAGTAAAAGCTATCGGCTTCATCCCACAGTGCTATTCCTGTCTTACCAATGCCGTCCATTGCATTTGCAATGCGGAGAAAATGCTCGAAAAATTTACTAGCAATGTCTTCGTAATTTGAATTTTCTTTTGCTAGTTCTAAAGCAATTGTCAGCATATCTAAAGAATACATAGCCATCCAACTTGTGCTATCTGCTTGTTCGAGATATCCACCAGTTGGCAGTTCAGCACTACGGTCAAAAACACCTATGTTATCCATCCCAAGAAAGCCGCCCTGAAAGATATTTTTTCCTTCAGTATCCTTACGGTTAACCCACCACGTAAAGTTAAGCAGCAATTTCTGGAATACCCGTTCCAAAAACAATTTATCTGCACGCCCATACATTTGTTGCTCAATCTGATAAACTCGCCAAGCCGCCCAAGCATGTAAAGGTGGGGTAACATCACTAAAGTCCCATTCATACGATGGTATTTGACCATTGGGATGCATATACCATTCCCGTGTTAAGCGGCTTAGTTGACGCTTGGCAAAGTCTGGGTCAATCATAGCTAACGTAATTACATGGAAAGCTAAATCCCAAGTTGCAAACCAGGGATATTCCCATTTGTCTGGCATCGAGAGAACGTCATTACTAAATATGTGAATCCAGTCACGGTTTCTGTTGCTACGCGACTCTGATGGCAGCGGATCATTGCGATCGCCTTTTAGCCAATCCTCAACAACATAGTAATAAAATTGTTTATTCCACAACATCCCAGCAAATGCTTGTCGCTGTACATTGCGCTCGTCTTCTGACAACTCAAAGGGAGAGATTCGCTGATAAAATTCATCGGCTTCTTTAATACGACAAAGCCAAATAGTGTCAAAATCAGTACCGAACGGTTGAGCTAAATTTGACGATTCACTCAGTCGTAGCCGTACTATTTTAGTTTCGCCTGCACCGACGTTTAATTCATAATGCGCTGAAGCTTTAGTTCCAGTTTGGTTAGGATTAACTGCTTCTTGCCCATGAACTAAATAATTATTGATTCCATCTTTAACGTAGGGTGAAGCATTACTTACTCCAAATAATCTTTCAGAGTTGGTTTCATTTTCTGTAAATAGCAGTTGAGTTATGCCTTCACAATATAGCCATCGTTCTCCTAAAGTTGGATGAGAGGCTTCTATCACGCTGAAGTCATTATCGGCTACTTTGAGCAAGGGTTTTTCATATTCATTGCTCCAAGACCAGTAATTCCGAAACCAGAGGGTTGGTAATAAGTGCAGCGTTTTTTCTTCGAGTCCTCGGTTAGTAATACTGATTTGAATCAGGATGTCATCAGGTGAATTTTTGGCATATTCAACGAAAATATCAAAGTAACGGTCATTGTTAAACACACCTGTGTCAATTAATTCAAACTCTGGACTATGGCGATCTCTGTTACTATTTTCTGTAACTAATTGGGCATAGGGAAAAGCTGCTTGGGGATATTTATAAAGACATTTCATGTAGGAATGTGTTGGGGTGTTGTCTAAATAAAAGTAGTAATCTTTGACATCTTCCCCATGATTGCCTTCCTCCCCAGTTAAACCAAAAATCCTTTCTTTGAGAATTGGATCTTCGCCATTCCAAAGCGCGATCGCAAAACATAATCTTTGGTGATTATCAGAAATACCGGCAATACCATCTTCCCCCCAGCGATAAGCACGGGAACGAGCATGATCGTGAGGAAAGTAATTCCAAGCTGCACCGTCAGGACTGTAATCTTCTCTGACTGTTCCCCATTGACGTTCGCTTAAGTAGGGTCCCCAGCGTTTCCAGTAAGCAGTGCGATCGCGGTCTTGTTGTAATCTTGCTTCTTCTTGAGTCATGAGAATCTGCTTAAATAAACAACTGTTTTAAGAGCAGCAATCAAGCTAAAAACTCGCCGCTACGACAACTGCAATATAAACCCAGGTAGAACATCCTCTCCAGAAAGGCTAGCCGGAAGCGGAACAACTTCTACAGGCTGTTCGGGTCGATAAATCTCGACTTGTTGGTCTTGAGGGTTAATTAGCCAACCTAAACGTAGACCGTTATCCAGATACTCCTGCATTTTGTCTTGAAGCGGTTTAAGACGGTCAGTGGCAGAACGTAGCTCAATCACAAAGTCGGGCATCAAGGGTGGAAATTTAATTCGCTGTTCTGGAGTCAGTGCTTCCCAACGTTCTAACTTCACCCAGGCAGCATCAGGGGAACGGTCTGCCCCATTGGGAAGCTTAAATATCGTAGAGGAGCTAAAGACCTTTCCCAATCTAGTTTGACGGTTCCAGATTTCCAAGTCAGTGATTAGTCCTGCTTCTTGAATTCCCCCTTCTCCCCCTACTGGCGACACAATAATCAGTTCCCCTTGAGCGTTCCGTTCAAACTTCAAATCTCGATTCGCCTGACAGAGTGCATAAAACTGTTCATCAGTTAGATGAACAACTGGCTCTAGATTCAACACAAAGCTATTCATAAAACCGCTCCTTTGTTACTGGAGGCTCAGACAAACGCGATCGCACTACAAATTAGTTTGCTTCAAGTATTGACGAACCGTTAGCGGTTTAATGTTGGGGTAGCGATTTTGGATATTATCGAGTTTGCCTTTACGAGATACCATCGTGTACTCGTATTGCTGGGGAACGTATTCTACAGGGGAATCTGCCGACGTTTTTTTCTGCTCAATCCAAATTTTAAGGTCTTCCACGCTACCTAATCGCTTTTCTTGAAGCTTTTTACCTGTGGCTTCTTCATAGGCAGCTAGAAGCTGCTTCATCGTTAGCACTTCACCAGCTACTTCTAGAGCTGTGTTTGCCAAATCTGGGTCACTAACTGCTTCAGCCACATATTTAGCTGTATCATCGGTTGTAGTGAAATCTAGAGGTGTTTCACCATCGCCCCAGTATTCAAAAGTATTATTATCAAAATTGAACTGAGGCATATAGGGAGTACCGACATTATCCATAAAAGCGCCGTTGAGAATTAAGGTGTATTCCAAGCCGCTTTGCTGGAGATAACTAAAGACTTCTTTGCGCTTATCAAGGTTATCGTTGTCCCCGTAGTCCAGCTTGCGGTAGTCTACTGAATAGTCAGAGGGAATAAATCGCTTCACACCTTGCGCTTTAGCGGCATCAATTAAGTTTTTCTGTCCTGGCACTGTCGTTTCGTTATTGCCTACAGCAGAGACAACAACATCTACACCTTGACAAATTGGCAGCAAGGTTTCAGGCTTCATTAAATCTCCTTCAACAATAATTACCCCCTGAGCTTTCATTCTTTCAGTCTTCTGGCGATTTTTTTCGTAGTTGTCGCTACCTGGACGCACCATCGCTTTAACAACGGTTGCTCCTTTTTCTAACAAAGCTGAGATAATTTTGCTTCCTAGCATTCCGGTTGAGCCGACTACAAGTACAGTTAATTTGCTTGCCATATTGCCTCTTCAATGAAATCTCAATAGAATTACCAATCGCTTTTAAAATCCCAATTTGCGACCACTAAGATGCTATATTTTTGCTTCTAGCGTAGATAGAAACCTACTACCTAACCGTTGCTTCTTTAGCCTTTGTAAGCAGATTCCAATTCAGCTAAGCCAGAAATCCTCCATCAACAACTAAGGACTGTCCAGTAATGTAGCTAGCAGCATCAGAACACAAAAAAACTACTGTTTCAGCAATTTCTTCTGGCTGACCCATTCGACTCATTGGTACAGTTGATACAAGGTCGGATGCAGTGCTACCTGTATTGGCGACCATACGATCAATCATGTCTGTGGCAATAATGCCAGGATTAACCGCGTTGATCCGAATTCCTTGTTTGGCATAGTCAAGCGCAGCAGAACGAGTCAGTCCCATCACCGCAAACTTACTAGCGTGATAAGGACTTAAACCAGGAAAAGTGGTCAGACCCCCCATCGAAGAGTTATTGACAATGACTCCAGACCCTTGATTGAGCATTTGCTGGATTTCATATTTCATACATAAGAAGAGTCCCCGAACATTGATCGCCATGAGTTTGTCGAAGTCTTCCACGGATTGCTCGTGAAGCGGCTTTGATGGTGGGTCAATACCAGCATTGTTGAAGGCACAATCGAGTCTTCCATAAGTTTCGACTGTCTTCTGCACCAGAACCTTAATATCCTCCTCACTCGATACATCTGAACGAACAAATAAGCACTCAGCGCCAGATTTACGAATTAAGATTGCAGTGTCATCACCTTCCTGTTCGCGTCTGCCTGAAAAAACGACCTTAGCTCCTGCCGCACCAAGTGCTAAAGCTGTTGATTTTCCAATTCCCGAAGTTGCTCCTGTGACTAAAGCAACTTTATTCTCAAGCTTCATAGTTTTTGTCTGTTGTCTAGTTGTGTAAATCTGCAAATTTTGGGTGGGCGATCGCTCGCCCTAACTACTCGTTTACCGTGCCAAAACAGCCCGGTAGCGCACTTTCCCACTACGGACACGTTCGACAGCTTGATTCACATCTTTCATGTCAAACTGCTCGCACATCGGTGCAACCCCATGATTGGCGCAGAACTCCAACATCGCTGCCGTGTCGCTGGGCGCACCAGCGCGACCACCACTGACCGATCGCTGATCGTGAATAATTGGAAACGGAGTTAACTTCAACTCGCTTTCAGGTATACCCACAATACACAACCTCCCTTCAGGGGCAAGCGCCGCAATATACTGATCCCAATCCACATCCGCCGATACAGTTGAGATAATAAAGTCAAACTCATTTGCTGAAGCGGCGAGTTCGTCTGTGCCGCGTGTGGCAATGAAATCAGTTGCGCCCAGTTGACGTGCCTCTTCTTCCTTGT
>JBGTCQ010000230.1:0-23646 GCA_041748755.1 Chroococcidiopsidaceae cyanobacterium
GATCGCCACATTAGAAAGGTTGTTAGGACGCGCTCATTAATTAAAAACAGATTCCAAGACAAAAGGCGATCGCCCCCAACATCTCAGGCTGAAATTAAGAGAATCGCTCTTGTTCCAGTAGAAATGCGATCGCTAGCTATAATCAGACCTACAAAGCATTACAATTATGCCTTCCCAGGAGTAGGGATACAGAGGAAAAACTATATGTCTGAGTCAATAACTCCCACTTCTGCAAAAACCCTGACTTTTGAAGAGTACCGATTCTATCAGGGAGAACCGGATGTTCTCTACGAACTGTTCAGGGGTCACCTGATACCAATGGCAACACCTACGGTTTTACGCACCAGTATTTGCCAATTTCTGGTTTATCAGTTCCAACGCTATTTTGGAACTCAAAATATTTCTTTAGTAGCGGCAACCACTGTTGGAGTCCGAACAGAGGAGAATTCATCTCGGATTCCTGATGTCATAGTTTGTAGTCAAAGCCTTTGGGAACAAGCACTTAATAGAGCCGGAGCAGGAGTGTTTGACCTGGATGAAGTGCATTTATTAGTCGTCGAAGTAGCTAATGAGAACTGGCGCGAAGACTATATTCGCAAACGTGCAGAGTATGCTCTAATTGATATTCCTGAATATTGGATTGTTGATCCTAAAAAAGAGCGAGTCTGGGTCTTAAGTAATCCTGAAAGCGAAGATGGCTACGAACGAACCGAGTTCAAGCGGGGACAGGAAATGATATCTGTACAGTTTCCTGAGTTAGTTTTATCCGTAGAGCAAGTGTTATCTCCTCCTGTTGTAGAGGAATTAATCAGGGAAGAACAAGCTCAGCAACACCAGCTTGGGCAGCGAACCGAACGATTAGCTGCTAAGTTACGTGAAATGGGAATAGACCCTGATACTCTTTAGTCAAGGTGGCAATGTCCGCTCTGCTAGCTTACTCCCTGAATCTCGCATTAATACCTAAGCTCAATTAATCATCTTTCCCTCTTCGCTGATTTCCTTCCTTCTCATCCTTATCAGGTTTATCGCGACGTTGACGCTTTGAGTCATCGTCAGCTTCGTCTGCATCGTCTTCACTAATTGGTTTAGTTTCGACGATTACAGGCGGAGAAGCTGGTAGCGTTTCTACAACTACAGGTGGCAGTGTTTCTTCTGCCAAAGAAGGCTGCACTGATGGTTGGGATTCAAGGGGCCGTGTCTCGACTGGGGAGGGAGAGTCACTGGGCGCAGGTGATATTGGAATCGAGGACTCGGAAGCGCTCGGAGATGGAGTCGGTGTTGGAATTGGTGTAGGTTGTGGAGATTCTCCTGGGGAAATACTACGCGATCGCCGCCGCCTTGAAGGTTGAGTCGAAGTCTGTGGTGGTGCAGTGTTACCCACCACTGGGGGCGATGTCACCTCACTATTACCGACATCTGGTGAGGCACTACTGGGCTGGACAACTGGTACATCTGTAGGTTGCTGCCGATCAGAGTTGGAGAAAACTGCACTGAGGGCAACAGCTGCTACAGCACCGACAAGCGCCACTCCTCCCCCAATTAAAAGACCACGCAACAGCGGACGTTTTGGCGATGGACGCACAGCATGTTGAGGTGATACTGCAACAGGTTGATGATGCTGCGGAATAAAAGCCATCGTTGCTGCTGTATGTTCCGGCGCTATTGACTTATGTACTGATTGAGGAGCAGGTAACAGTGCCAGCCATTCAGCGATCGCGCCAGGTCGAAAACGAGCCTCTACTGCCATACCCCGCATTACTGCCTGATTAACAGCAACACTCAGTTGGGGTTGCAAATCGCGGGGGGCTGGCATGGGGACGCGATCGCGTAACAGCGCTGCAATTGGCACTTTTGCTGTTAACAAAGTATAAAGTGTTGCAGCCAACCCATAGACATCAGTTGCTGGTGTGCGGGGAGCTTGGGAAAGGTATTGTTCAATCGGTGCATACCCATCCGAAACCATGCCAGTATGAGTCTGCGTTGAGCCTGGCGTAAACTCCCGTGCAATCCCAAAATCAATTAGCACTACTTCTTGGGTGCGGGAGTGCAGAATGATATTTTGGGGCTTAACATCGCGGTGTAGTAAGTTATTTCGATGCACCACTTGCAGCGCTGCTCCAATCTGCCGCATGTAGTGAATTGCCGTCTTTTCTGGCAAAGGATGATCAGGTAACACAACCATATCCAGGGTTTGACCAGGAATATAATCCATCACCATATAGGGCAGCTGATCCTCAATGAAGAAGTCGCTGACTCGAACAATATTGGGGTGGACACACAAAGCCAAGCGTCGCGCCTCATCCTGAAAGGAGCGCTGGAACTTGACAAACTCAGGATCTTGCCGTAGCGACTCATTGAGCGTTTTAATCACCACTGACTGGTTCAAATATTGATGAGTAGCTTTAAACGTAATGCCAAAGCCACCCCGTCCTAGTTCCTGCTCCAGGGTATATTTTCCCCGCTGCAATGTTTTACCAACTAGCATATTTATCCAACAACCAATGTAACCACAAGTCCCAATCCATTTTGCCTTCTGTTGAATGCCTCTAGCCTCTTTAATGGACTTTGGACAAAAAGGATTAGCCCAACTTTATACGTAGCTGAGTACATAAGTGTAAAACTTACCTTGGGATTTTTATACAGTAATCGGTTTCTTTCGACCCGATATAGCGCAAAAATTTACGTTGCGGCACATCTGGTTCCCAAGATAACACTTTGGGCATCCGCCCATCTTATTCGTCACAAGTCCAAAGGTTATAAAGACTTTATCCTGAATGAGGATTTGAAAATTGATTTGAGCCGTCGCAGGGCAAGTGAACAACATAAACCCCTGTATTCCAACCTTGTCCACCCCGTTATAGAATTGGTTTCGGCGAACACTTTTCTGTTGGAACTATAAGTTAGGCGATCCTCTGTTTTTTCGATCAGTCAGGAGTAATACATGAATTGCCTCTCTATGGGTAACAAATCATTCATAAAAATAGCTTCTACCTTATTTATTGCCGTCGCCATATTGCCGGGTTGTACCTCAAATCCTGATTCTCGCTCAGTGCAGGATTCTAAACAGGTAGAGGAGACGCAGGCAGGCCAGGTGCAGGAGACACAGGTGGAAGTGAAGGAGACGCAGTCGGGACAGGCCTCCTTTATTAGCGATGCATTTCAGGGGAGGCCAACTGCTAGTGGCGAGATTTTTGATAAAAATAAGCTGGTGGCAGCGCACCCGTCATATCCAATGGGTACAGTTATGCGCGTAACGAATCTGGAAAATGAGCGTGTAGTTGAGGTGCGGATTAATGACCGAGCCTCCACAGCAAATCGCCAGGAAGGCATAATTATTGACCTGTCACCTGCTGCTGCGGAGAAACTCGATTTTGTTAAGGACGGTAAAGTGCGTGTCCGTAGCGAGGTGCTTGAATGGGGAGACAAACGCAATGATTAGAGCTTGACATTAGAAAACATGAAAGATATAAAACGATGCTTAATTCGCCAGCTCAGCGCACTTACCGTGTATCCTAATTTTGTTTAAATTCCAATTCTTCAAAACCGCTGACCAATACCCAATTGCAGCCTACTATCTCCCTGGTCGTTAATGCCAAAGTCAGCTCGAATTAATCCAATTGGTGAGTCTAGCCGCACACCAACTCCGTAGCCAAAACCAGTCCCTGGTTTCCCGCGTACCACCCCTGGTTCTCCTAAAATATCACTAGAACCTAAGTCTGATGCGAAGTCGGCAAAAACTGCACCTCCTACAAAATTAAAAATTGGGAAGCGGTACTCTGCCGAGGCTAATACATAGGAGCGGCCACTACCGACATTACCAGCTTCGTAGCCCCGCACAGAATTAATGCCGCCCAAGTTAAAAGCTTCATAAGGTGGCAAATCGCCAATTGTTGTGCCTCCCTGGATATTAAAGGCTAATACTTCTGAGTCTTTTTTTCCCAGGAATTGTACAGGGAAATACTGACTATAGTTCGCCCACAGTCGATTCATCGAAATGTTGCCTTGACCAATCGGAATTGATTGTTCTGTGCTGAAACTAAATACCGAGCCTTGAGTGGGGTAAATAGGATTATCCCGCTGGTCTTTGGTTGCGGTAAAAAATACTGTCGTCAAATCGTCAATACCAGTACCACTGAAAGAAAGGGGATTTCCTAATTCATCCACTGGGGAAATTTTGCCATCGCGATCGCGGATACTGGTGCGTGTGTAGTTCAAACCCAATGATGTTTGCCATTCCTCAATTGGTCGCTGCAACGTGATACTGCCGCCAAATTGTCTTTCCCGAACTCTGTCATTGTTAGGTAGGTTGATGCCGTCAAATGTTTCAGAAATTCCTTGGTTACTAAATGCCTTAATTTGATAGCCCAGGCGATCGGGGTTACTAGGGCGATAGGGGCTGGTAAAATTAGCTCCAAATTGCAAGTCGCGTAGGCTTGTTTGGACATTCACACCCAACTGTTGATTGACTCCACCTACATTTTGGTCTTTGTAACTCACTGTGCCAAAAATCCCACTATCCTGGTTGTAACCGCCACCCGCGTTGACTCCCGGCGCGGGAATTTCGGTCAAGTTGTAGATAACATCAACTTGTCTGGCATTTCCTTCTAGAGCCACTTTGACATTTTGAAACAATCCCAGCTGATAGAGATGCTGCAAGTCTTGTTGCATCAAGTTTTCTTGGAAAACCTGACCTGGCTTAACTTTTAGCTCGCGGCGCAGGAAGTCTTGCTGGGTACGACCTTGAATTGGTCCCTGCTCATCTATTGCCTTACCGTCTTCATTAAAAAAGCGGAATTTTATATTATCGACAACGCCTTCAGCTACTAAGAGCGTAAGTACCCCGTCAGGACTAGGTTGTACCGATAATACTCGTGCAAGTTTATAGCTGTTTTGGGCATACCACTGATTAATCTGGGCCACACTTTGGCTAATAGCAGCTGGACTAATGGGTTTATCTAGCTGTGGTTTGAAGCGCTCAAGAGCTACATCTAGAGTCAGCACCTTTGCTCCAGAAAGTTGCAGCGAATGCACTACTACAGGCTGCACTTGATACGCTACACTCAACCCTAGTGGCGTACTCCGGCTGTTTGCATGTGCCTGAGCCACTAAGCCCGTAGCTAAAATTGCCTTTACATCCTGTTGCAGCTGGCTTACACTCGTTTCTCCACCAGCATGAGTTTGAATTACTTTGTGGATACTCTGCTGTAACTCCTCACTAGCTCCGACTATCTGGACATCAGTTGCAGTGACAGCTAAATCGTTTGCCGGAGGAACTAGGATTGATATTGATGGAGTCAACTGCTGATTTGGAGCCTGCTTTTGAATAATTGCAGCAGGCACTGTCGGAGGCTGATTGAGTATTGTCGGTTGATTGGTTGATTGTGTTTGATTTAAGTTATTAGTCGGCACTACAATCGCCCTTTGGTAGTCCTGATAATACTGCACATCACTGCGATCGCTTTGCATCACCATCGGATTGTGGGATTGCGCGACTATCCCTACTTCTTGTAATGGAAGCACCGCCTGATCGCTGGTTAATTCCAAAATAGGTGCTGGCGTGGCAGAGGGATTTGCCCTTGCCTTCGGCATCGCTGCATAGTTTACATTCAAGACAAGGGCAGCCATCCAAATTACAGCACAAGAAACACGCATATAATTAGTTCGGTCAATATCAATTAGCAGTTATGTTTTAGGCGTGAGAAGAATCAGGATAATTCTAAACTTTAACTTCTAACCTAAAAACCTGATCTATTGCTATAAACCGAAAGGCAATCCTTGTTACTTTTTTCTACATGAATCGCTTATCCGATGCCTCAACTTCTAAATTTCGGTTGTTGTGCCTCAGCAATGGTCATGGCGAAGATATCATTGCCGTCCGCATTTTACAAGAATTACAACACGCAACCAATATCGATATCGCTGCTCTGCCTCTAGTCGGCGCAGGACGAGCTTATACACAGTTGGGAATTCCTGTAATCGGTTCAGTGCAAACGATGCCTTCCGGTGGCTTCATCTACATGGATGGACGGCAGTTGGTGCGGGATGTGCGCGGTGGCTTGGTTCAGTTAACTCTGTCTCAGATTAAAGCAATACGCCGCTGGGTGCGTTACCAGGCATCAGAAAATGAGGGTGCGACAATAATTTTAGCTGTGGGAGATATTGTACCTTTATTGTTTGCTTGGGTAAGTGGTGGTAATTACGCTTTTGTTGGTACGGCAAAATCAGAATACTATCTGCGAGATGAGTTTGGTCCGCATCAGAGGCGATCGCTCTTTAACTCTTTTGAAGGCTGGTCAGGTTCGGTTTACCTTCCTTGGGAACGCTGGCTGATGCTCAACTCGCGTTGTAAAGCAGTCTTCCCCAGAGACTCACTGACAACACAGACGTTACAAAAGTGGGCAATTCCAGCTTTTGATTTGGGAAATCCGATGATGGATCAGCTGGATGCAGTAACATCCCAAATGTTCTATGGCTCAAATGATACAGAACACCAAGCACGATCGCTTACTATTGTCCTTCTCCCCGGTTCCAGACCACCGGAAGCTTACGCGAACTGGCAACAAATCATAGTGGCGGTGGCTGCTTTATGCGACACTTTTGCTGAGCCGCTATTATTTCTCGGAGCGATCGCACCCAGTTTAAGCCTAGAACCTTTAGCCCAAAATCTCGCAAATGCTAATTTTATCCAAGTGAGCAGTGAATCATCATTTTCCGACCCCACCTTGACATTTGAACATAAAAATGCTCGTCTGATTCTCAGCCAACACGCTTATAGTGACTGCTTGCAACTTGCAGACATGGCGATCGCGATGGCTGGGACAGCGACGGAACAATTTGTGGGATTGGGAAAACCGGCGATTACATTTCCGGGCATTGGTCCTCAATTTACCTACGCTTTTGCTGAAGCTCAAACTCGTTTACTAGGCTCATCTCTAATTTTGGTAGAGCAACCGAGTCAAGTTGCCGATGCAGTGCAATCTCTACTACGCGATCCAGACAGACTCCAGTTGATTGCCAAAAATGGCTTTCGCCGGATGGGGAAACCAGGAGCCGCCCGTCGCATTGCCGTCTGTTTGCTAGAGGGATTAAGTCAAAGCTATTCTTGACGCATACTTGATACTTTAAGAAGGTGAGCTAAGTCACAGCCTATTGGTTAATCCTATGTAAATAATTGCTTAAAGTTAGCTAATAAAAGCAATGGGTAAATATTATCTAAGCAGTAAAAGAGGAGAAATTTAATTGAGGTTTAGGCAAAATAAAGGATAAAAATGAATAGGAAAAAAACGCAACTTGCTAGCCGAATAGACCGATGGCTTGCTTCCTTCATTGATGGGTTAGTGTTGCTGGTAATCCTACCCTTTATACTACTTACAGCAGTAACTGATTCTAGTTTTTGGATTGCAATTGGGTATTTGGCAATTTTTGCTATATCGCTTGGGCAAATTTATATAGTATCTACTACTGGACAGACAATTGGAAAAAGATTAATGAAAATAAAAATTGTTAAAAGAGACACAGGACTGAATGGTGGCTTTGTTACTAATGTTTTGCTTAGGTCTCTAGTAGGTATTGTTCTACTTAGTGCAATTCCATTTTATTCATTGATTGATATACTGTTTATTTTTCGAGACGATAAACGCTGTATTCATGATATAATTTCCGGAACAATTGTTGTTGATGTATAATTTTTAAATCTTGCCATTAGCGATTCTAAATATAATATAAAACAAACGTCTACTAAATGTCGGATGATGTTATGTCATGTGCTAGTGTGTCGTAGTAATATTCCAAGATAATTAGAAAAACTAATGTTGGTAAGTGCTGAACTGCGCTGGTTTGAGCGCGGTAGAGTGCCGGACGCGATCGCACAGTGGTTTCAGCAAGATGAACTTGGTGATTATTTAGCGCCAGCAGAAGAACGCGTTGACGTGTATCTCTATTTACCGGGGTGTGAGTATATGGGGATTAAACTTCGGCAGGGACGGCTGGAAATTAAGTGGCGTAAAGCAGAATTAGGCATCCTGCATTTTGGAGATACATTAGAGGGCAAGGCGGAGAAATGGGGTAAGTGGCTTTGTGAAGATCCCACGCAAGAAAGCTTTCAGCCGCAAGATGTTGGAGGTAAATTGTGGGTAAGTGTCAAGAAGGTGCGATCGCAGCGTCGATATCAAATCCTTCCTGGCGAATTAATCAAAGCTGTGCCAGTCAATGAATCCATTGACCAAGGTTGTAATGTTGAACTAACTCAGCTGGGTATCAATGGCAATGATTGGTGGAGTCTTGCTTTTGAAGCCTTTGGTGAAGATGATTATTTGCTGGATAATCTTCAAGCAGTAGCTAGCAAAGTTTTTAAGACTTATAGTGGTTTAAAGTTGCAAGCTCAAGATTCTTACGCTTATCCTAGCTGGCTCTTGGTTAGCTAGTTGGATGCAGTTAAAACAGTAATTTTTACCTCATATACTTGTGCAAAACTACCAAACTTTTATGCTTTAAACTTTAAATATTTCCGGAAACACTCTTAGCCATCTTGAAGTATCTTGATAGCAGAACTTTGAGGGCAACATATGCCAGTCAAGCTACGCATCGCCACATTCAACTTGGAGAATCTGGATGACAAACCGGATGAGATGCCAACACTGGATGAGCGCATCGCCGTAATGCGAAGTCAACTTATTAGACTCAATGCTGACATCCTTTGTTTGCAGGAGGTTAACGGGCAGGAGGAACATGAGCAACCTCGGCAGTTGCTGGCTTTAAAGAAACTTTTAGCAGGAACGCCCTACGCCAACTATCATCAAGCAACCACAAAGACTGCGGATGGAAGGCAAGTTTTCGACGAGCGTAACCTTGTTAT
This sequence comes from Chroococcidiopsidaceae cyanobacterium, assembly GCA_041748755.1. GTDB lineage: Bacteria > Cyanobacteriota > Cyanobacteriia > Cyanobacteriales > Chroococcidiopsidaceae > JAHHHE01. Next base: position 8,855 of record JBGTCQ010000230.1, read on the forward strand.
TCTCAGTCGCTTTGAGATTATTAAATATCAGCAGTACAAGCACGAATACGCACCTGCCCCTTTCTACCAAAAGGTAACAGCAAATCCACCTGAAACAGAAGCAGAGAAGGTCACTTGGGAGCGACCGCTCCTGCACGCCACAATTAAGCTGACTGACAGCCAAATTCTAGAGGTAATTAACGTACACCTGAAGTCCAAGCTGCCAGCAGAGATTCCGGGGCAAAAGGTAAACAACTATATGTGGAAGACTTCCTCTGGCTGGGCTGAGGGTTTCTTCATTTCTTCAATGAAGCGAGTGGGACAGGCACTAGAAACGCGGATACTTATTGATCAGTTGTTTGATGCTAATGAGAACGCGCTGATTATCGTTGGTGGCGATTTCAATGCAGAAACTGATGAAGTTCCTGTGGAGGCTATTCGCGGCGATATCGAGAATACGGGTAATGGTCAGTTAGCTAACCGAGTAATGGTGGCTTGTGAACGGACGATTCCTGAACCTTCTCGCTTTACGTTGCTGCATCGCGGCAAAGGGCGAATGCTAGATCATCTGCTGGTATCTAGAATGCTGCTGGCTTACTACAGAGGTTCTGAAATTCACAACGAGTTGCTGCATGACGAATCGATCGCTTTTGCTACTGACAAGCAGTATCCAGAGTCAGACCATGCGCCAGTGATTGCAGAATTTGAACTGCCTAATGGCGATTTACTTACGCGATAGCTACGCTTCATGCGCTGGGTGAATAGCTTAACCAAAAACCGGAATCTGCACTAATTAACTAAAAAAAGGAGAGAATATATGTCTTTAGACCAAGGTTACGGTGTTCTAAAGGGTCGGGCTGTGGATCGTAGACTGGAAGGCGAGGAGGATGATACCCCCCACTATCAAGTTCATGTGAGAGCCAATCAGCGAGACTATCGCCTTGCTATCAACGTGAAATCGGTTCAGCAACCTTTCGATCTGCTGTACTTCGTGGACGACGATTTTAAGCACCCCATAACTGAGCAGCTAATCGATTTGGGAGATAACTTTTTTGGCTTCAAAAATTTACCTAGTAAGTCCGGAGGAATGGCTCTAGATTACATTCGTGGGAACTTGTTTGATGTCAACAAGATGAAGCCGTTACCGTTCAACTTACCTGGTCCCGATAACGACCTTAACGAGATAATCGACCTATTTATCAAGCGGGCGATCAACAGTAATGAGGCAGTTCTTTATGCGTTCGGAGAACCTTGGAAACCTGAGAGTAAACCTGACAAGATTTTCCGCTTCAGCCCTGGTAGAGGTGTTCATAACATTCATATGAATCAGGGCAGCAGTGGTAGGTTTGGCAGGGAAAATGGCGTTTGGCAGGACGGTGGACTGCTGATTCACTTCCCATCACGGAATCAGTGGATTGGTGCATTTTTTGCATTTCAGTCCCAGTTGTTCCACACAGACGATCTTACTGGCAACCCATTAGTGCCACTAGATCTCATTTCCGAGGTAAAGGCAGTCAGAATCATCGCTGCCTTAGTGAATCCTCCTGGCGAAGATCCAACTAAAGAGTCGGTTACTTTGATGAATACCTCGCCTCAGCCAGTAGACCTCAGCGGTTGGGCGATCGCTGATAGATTGAAGCAGAAGCACTCCCTTGATGACATCAGCCTCGACCCTGGTGAAGTTGTCATGGTGCCTTTGACCGGAAAAAATGTCCAGTTGGGTAATAATGGCGGTATCGTTACGCTTTTGAATCAGCAAGGTATCAAGCTTGACGGTGTTTCCTACACCAAGAGCGATGCCCAAAAGCAAGGCTGGACGATCGTGTTTTAATTTAACCTGACACAAGTTTTTAACTGAAGCTCCAAATTTACCCCCCTGGCAGCAATGCTGAGAATTTTTTAATATCAATTCAGCATCCCAACCCGCTACACTTCACTCAGTAATTTGCAACTTCTGCGCCGTCCTCAAAATTTGCCCCGCCAAAACTGCCGCACCAAAGCCGTTGTCAATATTTACCACTCCTACGCCAGCTGCACAAGAATTAAGCATTGTCAATAGAGGGGCAACTCCGCCAAAGCTTGCGCCATAGCCGATACTTGTAGGAACCCCAATCACAGGACAATCTGCTAAACCTGCAACTACGCTGGGTAATGCTCCCTCCATCCCGGCAACAACAATTAAAACAGATGCCGAATCAATGACGTGACGGTTATCTAGCAAACGGTGAATACCAGCAACGCCTACATCCCACAAGCGCTGTACTCTAAAGCCACATAGTTCGGCTGTAACTGCTGCTTCCTCAGCTACGGGTAAATCAGCCGTGCCAGCTGAGAGAATGCCAATAATGCCGGAATACTGGGGTTCAAGATTTTGAGTATCTTCTTGTAAAGCACAAATTTGGGCAGTAGGGTAGTAGTGTAAACTAGCAACTTTTTCTTGCAGCTGAGTATAAACTGCTGGTGAAATCCGCGTTGCCATCACTACAGGATTACGCGATCGCATTACTTCCATAATTTGAGCAATCTGTTCAGGTGTCTTACCCTGTCCCCAGATCACCTCTGGGAATCCAGTCCTAAGGGTACGGTGGTGATCAATACGCGCAAAGTCACCAACAGGCTCATAGGCAAAATGCTTGAGTTTTTCTAAGGCAACAACTGGGTTAACTTCGCCAGCAGCAACAGATTCGAGGAGCGATCGCAAAGCTTCAGGTTGAGTCACAGGTAGGGGCTAGGGACTAGGGACTAGGGGCTAGGGAAGATAAATTTCTAGCCTCTTGCCTTTATTCTGTCACTTTAAGTTCATATTTATTCCAGAGCGTCCCGCCAAGAGAACCAAGAGCAGAGTATTTTACTCCTTGGACGCGATCGCGCACTGCGGCTAAAGATAGTTGAGTTACTAAATGAATATAAGGTAAGTATTCCTGCGTCAGCCGCTGCGTTTGATCATAAATAGCTTTGCGCTTGACTTCATCTAACTCCTGCGCTCCTTGGATGTAGAGACGACCTATTTCTACTTCCCAATCAGTCACCTCCCGTCCAATCAATTGTTCTTGTCCTGGTAGTATCTGATTGAAACTATGCAACCCACCATCAGGCAACCAGACATTAGCTCCATCGTTCGGCTCAATTACCCCAGTAGTAAAGCCCAAAAGCAAGCATTCCCAATTAAGAGAATTAGTCATTCTATCTGTCAGCGTATTAAAAGAAATAGGATTGTAATCAACTTGAATGCCAATTTTGCTTAAATCTTGTCTAATCTGCGCTCCCATTGCTACACGAGTTTTATTCTCAGTATTCGTAATTAAGGAAAAGCGTACACGGTTACCATCAGCATCTAGCAATTGACCTCTAGAGTTATGTTTGAATCCTGCTTCTAATAGTAATTCCTTAGCGCGTTCGAGATTGTAATCATAGACTTTTAGACCTTGTTCTGGAGAAAGGTAATAAGGGCTTTGGATATCAATTGGCGAATCTTGCAGTGTTCCAACACCCCGAAAAACATTATTCAGCATTGTTTGACGATCGATGGCATAGGCAACTGCTTGTCTAAAAGCTAGTGTGTTGAACCAACGGGATTTAATCGGATCAACTACTGGCTGTCCATTGACTCTTTTTCCTTTATTAAGATTGAAAGAAATAAAATTCCTGCTGAATCTTGGTCCACCATTGTAGACAGTGAATTTTCCCCGCTTCTCTTCACGTTTAAGAAGGGAGAAATTCTCAGGAGATATTTCAACAATATCCAATCCTCTAGACCGAAATTGGAGGATAGCTGTATCAGTAGATTCAATAATTTGCCAGACAATCCGCTCAACGTAAGGCAGCTGATTACCTCGCTCGTCTTTGCGCCAATAGTAGGGATTTCGTCGGAATACTACGCGCTGACTAGGAGTATAACTTTCTATTTTGTAAGGGCCATTAACAATAATTTTGGCAGGATTAGTATCTGTTCCCCAAGTAGAAAGAAACTGTGGTTGTCCCTTGGCATCAAGAGATGTTACGGATGCGGCTAGAGCGTGTTTTGGCAAAATACCAACTGAATTAGTTGCTCCTCCTGTAGTGGTGCTGAGGAAGGGAGCAAAAGGCTCAGGTAAAACAAATTCAATGCGGCGATCGCTTAGCTTCCGTACTTTAGGAAAAGCACCGCTCAAACCAATTTTCAGCCCGTCTTTCCAATCGGTGGGAATCTGATTGTTGAAAATTACATCTTCATAAGTGAAGACAACATCATCTGCCGTAAGTGGTTCGCCATCTGACCATTTCAAACCTTGGCGCAATGTAAAAATAATTCGTTTTTTGCCTTCAGATTCCCAGGATTCTGCTAAAGCTGGCTCTACTTTGCCTGTGATACCGTTAATAGTTGTTAGCCCCTCAGCAGTAAATAGAAAAACATGAGGAAACTCTTGGTTGAAGGCGTAGTTAAAGGTTTTCGGATCGCTGGTAGTGCTAGTAACCCACTGCGATACTTGCGCCGCCTCTATTTTTAATACTGTTGGATCGCAGCTTGTTAAGATGAGTTGACAACTTAACGCTAGAGTCAACGTTAGTAAAACGGCAAGCCAATGACGGAGACGCAGAACAGTAATCATGAATGAGTGTTACTGAGTTTTTTGCATAATAAGCCCACTATTACAAGTCTTGCTATTATCAACATTTTAAATAGTCCAATTTTGCCATCCGTGATAAATTTTGTCTTGTTACGATTTAATATTATTTAACACTTAATGCTTGATATTAGCTAAATTTTTTGTTATTATTTTTATAATGGGAATATTAACTAAAAATTCAGTTAATGCACAGATTTCCATTATTAAATAATACCAGTTCAAGGGCAAGAAAAGCAAGCGAAATGTAACACTTTGTTATATATTACTTGTTATTGCCTAAATTTTTATCAGAGCTACAAAACATTATTTTTATGCCATTTTGAATAGTTTTATACGCGATCGCACAATGCCGCCAAAGAAAGCCGTGAGCATTCAGTATCTGGCTTCTAGCGTTATATTTGAATCCCGCTCCTAAGATTAGATCAATGGTGTTAGTTGTAATCAAAAGAGACGAGACATGGTGAATCAATCGCTGACGGAACCACAGCCTGTTGAACAAGCCAAAAGTGAGCCCATCCCGCCACTAGAGAGTGGCGATCGCTTGTCTCGCCATGAATTCGAGCGCCGCTATGAAGCTATGCCTCATATTAAGAAAGCTGAACTGGTTGAAGGAATTGTCTACGTGGCATTACCGTTGCGCTTTGAGAGTCATGCTGAACCGCATGGGTGGATAGTTACTTGGTTGGGAGTTTACCAAATCTCTACTCCTGGGATAAGGCTAGGAATTGAGCCGACGGTGCGGTTAGATTTAGATAATGAACCGCAGCCTGATGGGGTGTTATTTATCAATAGTTCTGCTAGCGGACAGGCTCGATTGAGTGCAGATGACTACATAGAAGGCGCACCAGAATTAGTGGTAGAAATCGCGGCAAGTAGTGCGGCATATGATTTGTATGACAAGAAGAAGGCATATCGGCGCAATGGCGTGCCGGAATATATCGTCTGGCAAATTTTTGAAAATAAGCTGGATTGGTTCCAGTTGCGTGAAGGCGAGTATGTACCCTTGGAACCGGATGCAGATGGAGTGTTGCGATCGCCCTTGTTCCCTGGGTTATGGTTAGCAGTTCCCTCGTTACTAGAAGGGAATATGGCGCATGTTTTGACAGTGTTACAGGAGGGATTAAATTCTCCAGAACACACTGAATTCGTGAAGCGTTTGTCTCAGTAGCTGTAGGCAAGTTGCAATTAATCCTGGCTGAAACGCAAGTTACCAGGGCATTTATTCTGAGCAAGCTACTACAGTTAGAGCGATTAGTATTGCAGGTTTCTACAGGTAGGGAGTTGATTAGATTTCTGGCAAAAGTTGGTCAAGCTGACCCAGTTTTTGGGAGACGAAGCGAGAAAATTGCTTTGCTGGCTACGATAGGTATGCTGTATTAAACAGACCACACCCCAAATAAGTCCAAAACTAGACCAATACCTTGAGTATTATCTGCTTACATCAGCGAGAGGGTTGAAGTGTGAAGAAGGTAATTTCAGGTGGACAGTTGATCCGGATCGGGATGATGCTGAAACCGATTCCTCGGTTCACGTAAAGACGATTCCCCGGCTGCCCATATCCATCAATCCACCCGTCAGCATGAACTTCATCCTCCTTGACAAAAGTCATCCAAGACCATTCTGGTAAGAATGGTAGGCGAACTTGTCCGCCGTGTGTGTGCGCTGCCATAGCCAGAGGTGCAGTGCCTGGGGACAAAGGTTCAAATGAGTCCGGATTGTGCATAAACACCAACCTTGCTGCTCCTCTAGGTACCTGGGCTACCGCAAATGTTGGTTTGTCTTCACCTGCCCAGTCATCCCCTATACCTACTAAGTACAAAGGCAACTCTCCACCCGTTCTAGCTCCTGTCTGATTGCGGTTTCTGGGAAATGCCAGCCTAACAGCTTCGTTCTTGAGCATTTGGACACCTGCTGTTTCAAGCGCCTCATGCACTTTCGTGGCTAACTGCACATCCACTGGGGCGTTCTTCGCATCCATCCCATAGTCATGGTTACCAAGTACGGCATAAGTTGGGATACCTGCTTTTACTAGTGGGCGAACGATTTCAATAGCCCTATTGATCTCAACGCTAGGGTTCTCGCCTGCATGGTAGACAAAGTCGCCAGCAATTAGCACCAGTGCAGGACGCTCCGCGATTAGTTGCTCCACAATGCGGCGGATAGTAGGAGTATTGCCCAGCCACATCCCTATTTGCCAATCAGTAATGAGTGCGACTCGTTGCCCTAACCAAGCGGCGGGAAGATTGGGGATTTCTGCAATTTCCTCTTCTGTATCGAATGTGTATGGTTCGAGCAAGCCCCAAATAAGGAGTAGACCAAAAATGCCTAGCAAACTTAACAATATGTATTTAATTTTCTTCATCTTCAAGTAGCGGTTCTCAACCTTTTTCTAAAATGTTTCTCATGTTAAAACTGGAAACCCAATAGATTCCGGTAGGCTAGCGCGGCTAGCGTAATTAAGGAGTAATGCAGTCGTACCCCAATTCAGTCTCGCCGTCGAACTAACTCGACCATGATCTCGACCACTGCATTTGGCTCAATCGGTTTGGCAATATGTCGTTGGAACCCCGCCGCGATCGCCTGCTGTTGATCCAATTCTCCCGCATAGGCAGTTAGGGCGATCGCCGGAACACATCCCCCGCGATTGGGCGGCAGCATTCTGATTTGACGCATCAGCATGTAGCCATCGATCTGGGGCATGCCGATATCGCTGACTATAATATGAGGAATCGATTGGGAAAAAGCTTGTAGGGCATCAAACCCAGAAGATACAGCCGTGACAATCGCGTTTTCTTGCTCTAAGACAAAAGCAATGAACTCCCGCGAGTCTGCCTCATCGTCTACTACTAAAACCCGAATACCACTCAAATCGCACGTTGATTTTGCTGATGGAGTGATAGACGACATCTCAACAGACTTGAGAGCGAGAGGAATCTGGACGGTAAAGGTGGCTCCTTGTCCTTCGCCAGGACTTGAGGCAAACACCATGCCACCGTGCATTTCGATGATTTGACGCGCGATCGCAAGTCCCAACCCTAAACCGCCGAATTTGCGCGTCGTAGAGCCATCTTCTTGCTGGAAATGGTCAAACACATAGGGTAGAAACTCAGCACGAATGCCTTTGCCCGTATCTCTGACCTGAATTTGGGCATGGTTGCCAACTGGTGTTAAACTAACTTCAATTTTTCCACCTTGAGGAGTGAATTTAACAGCATTGGATAAGAGATTCCACACGACTTGCTGTAATCGAGTAGCATCCGCGATCGCGCTCACCGCTGGAGTAATCTCTGTTTGAATCTGTAAGGACTTGACATCGGCGGCTAATTTAACGGTTTCGAGCGCTCCAGAAATCACGCTACCAAGATCGAGGGGCATGGCATTTAAAACCAATTTACCGCGCAGAATTCGAGAGATATCAAGTAGATCCTCAATCAGTTGCACCTGTAATTTGGCGTTGCGCTCGATTGTAGCGAGGGCAGCGGTAGTTTTTGCAGCGTTGAGTTTGCCATTTTGCAACAACCTCGACCAGCCCAGAATCGGATTGAGCGGGGAACGTAATTCGTGGGATAAGACAGCAAGAAATTCATCCTTGATACGGTTGGCTCGTTCGGCTGCTTCACGGGCTATTTGCTCGCGCTGCAATAGCTGCTCGCGTTCTGCCTCAGCCCGCTTCTTCTCAGTGATGTTAAGAACTGTACCAATGAAGCGCACGGCTTCTCCTGCCTGATTGAAGACCACTTTTCCCTTCGCTGCAATCCATCGCTCCACGCCATCTTCAAGGCCCACCGTGCGGTATTCAATGTCATACTCACCGTTGGTTGGGTTGAGTGCTCCTGCCACTGCCACCTGCGTCCGATCGCGATCATCTGGGTGCAAGCCTGCCAGAAAGACATCGTAATTTACCGTAGCATCGGGCGACAATCCAAACATGGCTTTACAGCCGTTGTCCCACTTCAGTTCTCCGCTAATCGGGTTGAGATCCCATGTTCCTAGCTCTGTCGATTCCAGCGCCAGTCGCAATCGATCCTCAGCCTCACGCACCGTCATTTCGGCTTGTTTGCGATCAGTAATATCGATCACTGAACCAATGTAACCTTTAAACTGACCGTCCAACCCGAACCAGGGGCTAGCAGCATCGATGCAAGAGCGATATTCACCGTCCTTACGCCGCAACCGATATTCCAGTCGGAATGCCTCGTGGCGCTCATTAGCTGCTAGGAAGATATTTTTGGAATACTCGCTATCCTTTGGATGTATAGCATCCAGCCAGCCGAATCCCAAACCAGTTTCCTCAGTTTGACCCGAAAAATTATACCAGCTTTGGCTGAGGTAGGTGCAGTAGCCACCTGCGTCAGTGACCCAGACCATGACGGGAGCATTATCAGCCATGTTGCGGAACCGCTCCTCACTCTCCCGCAGGGCTGCTTCGGCAGATTTGCGATCAGTGATATCGGTGTGACTACCAATCCATTCGCGAGTCGTGCCATCTTCCTCAAACATAGGCACTGCGCGCACACTCATAAAGCGATACACTCCATCGTGCCGACGCAAGCGATGCTCGACTTCATATAGCGTCCGGTTTGCGACTGCCGCCAACCAAACTTGTGTGGTATTGGCTCGATCATCAGGATGGATGGCATTGAGCCAGCCCCATCCTTTGAGTTCGTCAAACGTTTGTCCGGTAAACGCGCTCCAACCAGGCTGCTCGGTGACAAATTCGCCTTCAGCTTTGGTGTCCCAAATGATTTGAGACGTGGCTTCGATGAGCGATCGATAGCGTTGTTCACTGTGACGAAGTGTGACTTCCACGGAATTGCGTTCGTTTTCGGCGCGTTTGCGATCGGTGATGTCTTCGGCAACCCCCGCAAGTCGGTAAGGCTGTCCATCTGGATCGCGCACTATAAAACCACGATCGCGCACCCAACGAATAGAACCATCGGGACGCACTACCCGATATTCTTCATCACTATTACCGTTGGCGAGACATCGTGCTGAAGCCGCTCGAATTCGTTCGCGATCGTCTGGGTGAATTGTTTCAATCCAACTGCTGAAATCGGTATACAGATGGTCGCGCTCACGTCCCCAAATCTGCTTATAGGCAGGACTGACGTAAAGGATCTGGTGCGCTTGCGGATCAAAAAGCCAGAAGACACTTTGAATCGTCTCTGCCATTTGGCGGAATCGTTCTTCACTTTGATGTAGGGCTGCGGCTGCTTGTTTGCGATCAGTGATCTCAGCACACAAGATCGCAATGCCATCGGGAATTGGGTAAATGCGATTTTCAAACCAGCGATTCCATGCGGCATAGTAATACTCGAATTGGAGCGGCGCTTGTTCAGTCATCGCGCGCTCAAATTGCTGATAAAGCTCACTACCTACCAGATCGGGAAATAGCTCCCACATATTTCTGCCGATTACGTCTTCGCGACGCATGCCGATCATTTTAGTTTGGCGATCATTGATGTAGGTGTAGCACCAGTTGCAATCAAGGGTGAGAAAGCCATCACGCAGACTCGATAGAACGCTTTGCAGGTTGGCTTGTGTCCTTTCTGCTTCGAGGCGTAACCTTTGCTCCTGCGTTTGATTTATCCGGCGCTCCTCATTTCTCTGCTGCTGCATCTGCACAAACTCTGTGACATCCTCGGCTCGGTGGATGATGTGGGAAACTTCACCATTTGCGCCGAAGACAGGCGAATTGACCGGACTCCAATACCGCTCCTCAAATCCACCGCCTTCCGATTCGGGACGGCGAATGTCGTACTTCTGTACTGCCATCGTATGGGGCAATAGATGCTTCAGCACGTTTTCTAATGAGTCCCGTAAATTCCGCACCCCTGTAGCATCTGGATCGTTTGGATTGTCTGGATAGGCATCGAACATGACGCAACCGAGAATCTCTTCTCGTTTTCTCATAGTTGCCTGCAAGTAAGCATCGCTTACCGCCACAATCACAAAATCAGGTGTTAATACCAAATACAATCCTGGTATCGCCTCAAATATCGCTTGAAAATTCGGTATTGGTACACCCATCTTGCCGCTAGTAAAAATGTCTTCAGATCGTGTAGCTGACTCTGTTCTATTAACAGTACCACTCCTCATTTGCTGGGATATTGCTTGCGAATCATGCGAATTGCTGTTTTTAGGTGCAACCAAGTTTCGACAGCACCGACTGCGGTGATTGACCAGTCGAGTAATCGCAGGAGTGTTCCCATATAACCTCCACCAGCCAAAATGTCTTCACAGCTAGTTATCTACAACTTTGATTTCATATAGGTTCCAGAGTGCGCCGCCATAGGCAGAGTATTTTACATTTTGGACGCGATCGCGCACTGCCGTTAGTGAAAGTGGTGTAAACAGGTGAATATAAGGTAAATATTCCTGAGCAATTTGCTGCGTTTGAGCATAGATAGCTTTGCGCTTCGTTTCGTCTAATTCCTGCGCTCCTTCAATGTAGAGACGACCGATTTCTGCTTCCCAAGGCGCTACCTCTCGACCTTCTATCGGTGGTTGTCCTGCTGTTGGCTTCTGATTAAACGGGTGGAATTCACCATCAGGAGACCAGAAATTCGCACTACCATTAGGATCAATCCCACCACCAGTCGTAGCTCCGAAATAAGCTTCCCAGTCATACGTATTGCCTAGCTTGTCTCCCAACACGCCGAAGTCAATCGGTTGGAAATCAACTTGAATGCCGATTTTACTCAGATCTTGCTTAAATTGCGAACCTACTGCATCACCAGTTCTGCTACCAGCAGACGATAATAGTGTAAAGCGGACGCGATTACCGTCAGCATCCAGTAAGTGTCCTTTATTGTTGTATTTAAATCCTGCTCCTAATAGAAGTTCCTTTGCCTTTTGGGGATTGTAATCATAAACTTTTAGCCCTTTTTTAGCTGAAAGGTAGTAAGGGCTTCCTTCCCAAATTGATGAGTTTTGCAGTTCACCTAGCCCTTGCAAGATATTGTTAATCATTCTGGGGCGATCAATCGCGTAGGCTACTGCTTGTCTAAAGGCAACTGAATTGAACCAGCGCGACTTAATTGGATCGATCAAGGGGCGACCATTTCTTTTGCCTTTATTCTGATTGAAACTAATATAAATTGAGCCAGGGTCTGGTCCACCGTTGTAGATGTTAAATTTTCCCCGCTGTTCTTCGTGCTTGAGCAAGGCAAAACTGCTGGCACCAATTCCCACAATATCCAACCCCTGAGAGCGAAATTGCATTAAGGCTGTGTCGCGGTTTTCCACAATTTGCCATACCATGCGCTCAATATAGGGCTGAGGATGTCCCTGAGCATCCCGTCGCCAGTAATAAGGGTTACGCCGAAAAATCACCCGCTCATTTGGGGTGTAGCTTTCAAGTTTATAGGGACCATTGCTAATAATTTTGGCTGGATCTGTGTCTGTTCCCCAAGTGGATAAAAACTGAAGATTTCCATCTTTATCTTTAATTGTCACCGATTGACGCAGGGCATGTTCTGGCAAGATTGCCACGCCGCCAGCAGTTCTCAAAAAGGGGGCAAACGGTTCTGGGACAGTGAACTCTACACGGCGCTCATCTAGTTTCCTCAGTTTTGGCAGAGCACGACTTTTGCCAACTCTAAGAACATCTCTGTAGCTTGTAGGAATACCCTCGTTGAAGTAAACGTCATTAAAGGTAAAAAGAACATCCTCTACTGTTAGCGGCTCTCCATCCGACCATTTCAGTCCTTTTCGCAAGGTAAAGACAATTCGCTGCTTTTCTTCTTGCCAAGATTCAGCTAAGGCTGGCTGAATATTCCCAACTCCGTCTTCAGTAGTTAATCCTTCGTAAGTTGGACCAAAAACATTGGGTGATTCTTGACTTAGGGCTAAGTTAAAGGTTTTTGGATCGGCAGAAATAGCGTCTACAAGTCGAGATTGAGCGGCTTCAGTTTTAAAGTCAGCTGGGTTACAGCCGTTAACGGCGATCGCCACCACAAACGCCAGTATTACTAAAAACCAACGACGGATCATAGCCATAGAAACTAGGGACATAGCCCCTATTCTGCCACTTTCAGTTCGTAGATGTTCCAGAATGCTCCCCCTAAAGCTGTGAATTTGACTCCTTGAATGCGATCGCGGATCGCAGCCATAGATAGGGGGTTAATCAGGTGAATGTAAGGTAGATACTCTTGGGCAAGGCGTTGGAATTCATTGTAAATCTCTTGTCGTTTAGCTTCATCAAACTCCTGCGCACCTTGGATGAAGAGATCGGCAATCTCTTGTTCCCAATCGGCAACTTCTCGTCCCTGGATAGGTGCTTGTCCTGGCTGTGGTGCTTGATTAAAATTGTGTAATCCTCCTTCTGTCAACCAGACATTTGCCCCATCATTCGGCTCAATTCCACTACCAATAAAGCCGCCAGAGTAGCATTCCCACTCTAAAGAGTTGGATGTTTTCTCAATTAAAGTACTGAAATCTAGAAATTGTAAATCGACTTGGATACCAATTTTGCTCAAATCTCGCTGAATTTGGGCTGTGATCCTGCCACGATTTGTCCCGCCAGATGGTGTCATTAGAGTAAAGCGGACACGGTTGCCTTTCTCATCCAGCAGCTGATTTTTATCATTGTATTTAAATCCTGCTTCTAATAATAATTCCTGCGCCTTTTTGGGATTGTAATCGTAGACCTTTAGACCCTCTTTTGGAGATAAATAGTATTTGCTTTGAGACTCGATTGGCGAATTTTGCAGTTCCCCTAGACCACGCAAAAAATTATTAATCATCGTTTGACGATCAATGCCATAGGCAACTGCTTGTCTAAAAGCAACTGTATTAAACCAATGAGATTTAATTGGATCAACTAAGGGTTTACCATTCCTATTACCTTTGTTCAGATTGAAAGTAATAAATGATGTACCGAAGGCAGGTCCACCGTTATAAATTGTAAAATTACTTCGTTTTTCTTCCCGTTTTAGCAAAGAAAAATTGTCCGCCGAGGCAGAAACTATATCTAAACCACCTGAACGAAACTGAATTAAAGATGTTTCTGGCGATTCCACAATTTGCCAAATGTATTTTTCAAGGTAAGGTTGAGGATTGCCTTGAGCGTCTTTCCGCCAGTAATAAGGATTACGCCGAAATACTAGGCGCTGACTGGGAGTGTAACTTTCAAGTTTGAAGGGACCACTGACAACAATTTTTTGGGGATCTGTATTTGTACCCCAGGTAGACAAAAATCGGGGATTACCATTTACATCTTTAGATTTCACCGATGCTGCTAATGCATGTTTTGGCAAAATAGCGATCGCACTGGAAGAGTCCCCAATGGTAGTAGCGAGGAAAGGAGAAAAAGGCTGTGGCATGATAAATTCCACCCGGCGATCATCGAGTTTTTTGACTTGGGGAAAAGCTCCACTGGCACCAATCTTGAGATAGTCTCTCAAATCGGTAGGAATTTGTTTGTTAAAGACAATATCGTTATAAGTAAAAAGGACATCATCTGCTGTTAAGAGATGACCATCCGACCATTTCAAATTCTCGCGCAGTGTAAAAATAACTCTTAGCTTGTCCTCTGAAAACTTCCAAGATTCAGCTAGTTCTGGTTCAAGTTCTCCGGTGATCCCATTGACACTAGTTAAACCCTTAAATGTCAAACTAAAAATATTTGGTAGCTGATGACCCAGAGCATAGTTAAAAGTGTCAGGATCTTGGGTAACACTAACTACTACTTGTGGTACTTGGGCGGCTGTAGTTCTAAATTCGGTAGGATTACAGCTAGAAAGGGCGATCGCCATTATCAAAGTCAGCAAAACTGCTAACCACTTACGCCAAATAAGAGGAATAGGGGAAAATTTCATGTTACAAACTGAGCTGCGATCGCAGCCAACCAAGTAAATCTTGTGTGTGAGTGAAATAATCATTCACGTCCGCATTCCGCAAAGCTTCTTGAACCTCCGCTGTACCGAAGTCTTTGGTATTGCTGCTCAAAAATACCTTAATTTCATTAGGTTGTAGACGTGCATTTGCAAGTATACAGTGTAAAATCAAGTTATCTGTAGGGTCTTTTTCGATCAAGGGTATCTTCAAGCTTGCTTGCAGCATATCCATCTTCAACGGCGAGGGTACTCCTACCATAGACGAGCGAAGCGATGTTTTGGTGGGAGGGGAATCGCCGACCGGATCGCCCTCTCAAGTCGGGTTGTCTTGAGACTGCACATACGCTTTCAACTGCTCAACGGTAAC
>JBGTCQ010000231.1:0-7496 GCA_041748755.1 Chroococcidiopsidaceae cyanobacterium
TAAAAGGGTGTCGGTTTCAGTGCCTCCATAGAGAGCGTCATTTCCTGTTCCACCTTGGAGGCTGTCATCCCCTGCCTGACCGTAAAGTTGATCGTTGCCTTCCTCACCTAAAAGTTGGTCATTATTATCACCCCCATCAAGAAGGTCATTACCAGTTCCCCCATTCAGAATGTCTTCACCCATTTGACCGTAGAGGCGATCATTGCCATCGTCGCCATTGAGTTGGTCATTGTCGTCGCCGCCATCAAGGAGGTCATTACCAGTTCCTCCATTCAGGGAATCAGTCCCAAGTTGACCATAAAGTTGGTCATCCCCGTCACCGCCATTGAGTTGGTCATTACCATCGCCGCCATCGAGGAGGTCATTGCCTATGTCTCCATTCAGGATGTCTTCGCCTTCTTGACCAGAGATTTGGTCGTTGCCATCAGCACCTAATAGTTGGTCATTGCCAAATCCACCTTCGAGGTAGTCATTGCCAGCATCTCCATTGAGCGTGTCATTGCCATCTTGACCGTAAAGTTGGTCGTTGCCATCGTTGCCAAACAGCAAATCATCGCCAGCTTCACCTTTAAGGAGGTCTTCATCGGCTTGACCAGATAACTTATCGTTGCCATCTCCACCGTACAGGCGATCGCTTCCTGTTCCGCCATCAAGCAAGTCATCGCCAGCTTCACCGTAGATCAGGTCACTGCCACCCAACCCACTAAGAATATTGTTCAAACCGTCGCCGATGAGCAGATCCTCAAATTCTGAACCTTCTAGGTTTTCAATACTTTCTAGCTGATCATCTTTCGCATCTCCAGCCCAGCCTGTACCCGTTGTCAGACTGACAGCTACAGGTGTCGCAGAGGTGAAATAGGAAGCCGTGTCGTTGCCTTCTCCGCCATTGAGACTATCGGCATCCGTACCCCCAACCAAGAAATCGTCACCGTTTTCGCCAAAGAGAGTATCTCTGCCTACTTCACCAAAAATGATGTCGTTACCATCTCTAGTGATAACAACGTCATCACCATCTCCAGCATGAATGATATTAGCTTGGGCATCGCCGATAATTTCATCATTGAAAACAGAGCCGACAACATTTTCAACATTAAAGATTTGGTCAGTACCGCCAAAGCCGTCAAAAGCTTGATTTTGCTCTAAGTTGACTATGACTCGATTTGAGTCACGGCGATAACTAACGGTATCAATGCCATCGCCTGCATCAAGGTAGTCATTGCCAGCATTGCCAACTAATAGGTCGTTCCCGGTTAAGCTTTGGATACGGTTATCTAGGCTGTTGCCAATCAGAACGTCATCAAACCCAGAACCGATGATATTTTCTAGATTTCGTAGGGTGTCTGTAGTGCCAAAGCCATCAAGAGCAGTTCCGGCGTTGATGGTAAAGTTTGGTTCTGTGTCGGTAGGGATGAGGGTGGTTGTAACTATGGTTGTGTGTAAAGAGCCGTCGGGATTTTCGTAGTTCAGTGCTTCATCAATATTGACGACCACACCACTAGGGGAATTGTCGTAGCTAACAGTATCGACTTCAGTACCACCGTTAATTAAGTCATTTCCTGCTTCTCCCAGCAGTAAGTCATTGTCAGCATCACCATATAGAGTGTCAGCGTCAGCCCCACCGTATAGAGTATCAGTACCGGCACCACCCGCTATCTCATCATCGCCAGCCTCACCTAAGAGAGTGTCATCGCCGTCTTCACCAAAGAGTTTGTCATTCCCCTCACCGCCATTGAGGGAATCATTATCTGTACCCCCGTATAAAGTATCAGCACCATTACCACTAGTTAACTCGTCATCGCCAGCCTCGCCCAAGAGAGTGTCATTACCGTCTTCACCGGAGAGTTTGTCATTCCCCTCGCCGCCATTGAGAAGATCATTGCCAGAACTACCGTAGAGTTGGTCATCGCCAGCACCGCCGTTAAGCTGGTCGTTGCCCTCTCCTCCGAACAGCTGGTCATTGCCCTCATCACCAGTAAGCGTGTCATCTCCTGCACCACCATTTAGCACATCATCGCCAGCTTCTCCAAAAAGTTGATCGGCTCCTTCTCCACCCTTCAAGGTATCATTCTGATCGCCACCCCTTAACTCATCGTCTTCATTTCCGCCATCTAGAGCATCGTTACCGACATTACCAAAGAGTCGATCTTCTCCAATTCCACCTATTAAAGTGTCATTCCCACCATATCCATCTAGTTGATCATTTCCTTCATCACCATAGATAAAATCATCATCTTCTAAACCAAGAAGCTTGTCATTATCAGCTCCACCTCTCAAAGTGTCTTTGCCCAAACCACCTACTAGAAGGTCATCGCCTCCCATGCCTCTTAACTCATCATTATCATCATCACCGTAAAGCTTGTCATTATTAGCTCCACCATCAAGAATGTCATTACCTTTAGCACCAATGAGCAGATCTTCCCCTTCACCACCTATCAGATTATCATTACCTTCATCGCCATATAGTTGGTCTTTACCATCCCCACCATCTAAATAATCATTACCATTTCTACCTATAAGTTGATCGTCATCCTCATCTCCATAAAGCTTATCGCTCTGATTATTTCCGTAAAGAACATCACTTCCTATGCCACCATGAAGTTTGGCTCTAATATCTACTTTAATGTCGATAGAGTCATTATTTGTTCCAGCATTAGCAATAATTTCTGTGATGCCAGAACGAGACTCTTCTGCACCAAAAGCTTTGACTTTTCCTGATTCAACTACAAAAAACTCATCAGTCTTATCTTTTTGTATATTTCGGAACTTAGCATCATTACCCACATTAAGTATGAGATTTTGTCCCTCAATTCTTGATAAATTAGGTGGTTCAGGTTGAGAATTAGAACTATCATCGCCAAACTTAAAAATATCGACTGTAGCTATAGTCCTTTCTTCTCTTTCATATATCTCGTTAATATCTCCACTAAATAGCCCTGATACAACTTTGATTGGATTTGGACTAATATACTCTACATACAAACTAGCACCAGCATATATCTTGCCTTGAATAGAGCTTGAGATATTTTCTAAATCTTCTAATCTAACTTTTTTAGGATCTTTTCCATTAGAAGAAATATTGAAGTCAATATTGCCTTCAATAAATAATTTACCACCTGCTTCAGCAGCTTTTATTGGAGGAACACCAAGAGCAACACCAGCTTGTCCAAAAATATTAGCAGTAGCTGTGAAGAGAGGATTACTAGCGTCTATATAAAGACCTTTAAGGGGATCTGTTGTGATTCCCTCAGTATCAAATCCAAATGTAAGTCCAGGACTATTAAAACTGGCTTTAGCTCCAAAAGCTATGTTGGCACTGATTGGGAGAGGTGGGATTATAGGTATAGGAGGAAGAGGCTGACTATAAGTGACACTAGCCTCAAGTTTAGGCAATGTAAGTTGCAGAAAATCTACATTATCATTACCTAGAAGTAACTTAAATACTTCATTAGAATTGTCAAGAAACGGGAAAACAAAACCAGTATTCTTTATATTGCTAATAAAGTCTTTTAGACCATTATTGCTAAGATAATCAAATGCAGTCTCAGAATTAGGGCTTGGATTCAATATATCTCCACTACCATTAACACCGAAACTACCTATTGGAATTAAACCAATGTTGGAAGCAGTTTTTTCTGCATCCCCAATTTTACTGAAAAGGTTAGTAAAGTCACTAATCTTCGTTAGTAAACTAAAGTCTTTACTATCGCCAAATGTGTCAATCAACCCTTTCAAAGTTATAGGAACTCCAGCAGGCTCAAGAATTTTAAGAGGTTCTATTTCTGCATTTAAAGCTTTGTTAATTTTCTCAAAAGGCTCAAGTACACTATCAATTTTACTCAGAACCGGTTTAGTGAAATCCCGTATAAAAGAGCCTGCGTCTAGTCCAACGTTAAAATCAAGACTGAAGTTTGAAGTATCTAAGGAAATATTGGAATCAATAGTAGCTGTAAGTTGTGGTAAGCCTTTTCCAAAATTTGTTTTTAGAGCAAGAGCATCCAAATTTAGTTGGCCATTATCAACGTCAACCCAATTTTTATCACTTGCTTTACTCTTAAAGACTTTATCAAAGGTGTCCTCTACCTTCTGAAAAATCTCAGTTTCTGTGGCAGCACCTGTTATATTTATTTGTGATTCACCGATACTATCTTGTAGTTTTTTAAAATCAGTATTGAAAATGCTAGGAGTTTTAAACTGCTCTAAAATCTTGCTGAGTTGCGATAAACTACCTTGAGCTTGTTGTACGGTTACCATGTGAATTAAATCCTATTGAAACTAAAGTTCATTGAAGAAAACAGACATACACTTGTCAGATACTGGGAAATACTTTCTTGCCTACGAGCGCCCATTCCAAATCCCAATAACTTGAGGGCGATCGCATCACAACTTAAAGCCATCACTCTCTCCTCCAAATTGAAAAAATTAGCCAGACAAAACTAGCGAACGAACAAGCATCTTCGCTCACAACTGCTATAGCTCAATTAGATGAAAAACTTATCGCAATCGACACCTTTTGGTGTTTGATTAAAGATTTGGGTAAGCGCTTTATCTGTGCTTAGTCATTAGGTAAATTTCTGCACTAAATTTAATTACTAAATACTTTACTGCGAAGTATTAAAGTTATAGGTCTGTACAAGGTCAGCAAAAAGTCAGCAAAAGGTCACACACAATATGAAGGATTGTTGAATGCATTATGAGATAATAGGCGCACTTCATCCAGAGTCCATTCATTCTCTGTACTCACGTCCATGACTATTGAAGAGGCGCTAAATATTGTTGAGCAAGCTGTAGCACCCAGGCAATTGAACAAAATTCAGCGGCTGGTTTTTCAGCACACCTGGCAAGGGCAGTCCTACATGGAGATTGCCAGAGCGACTGGTTACGACTACGGCTATATCAAAGACACTGGCTCTAAGCTGTGGCAGACGCTTTCAGAGAGCCTGGGTGAAAAAGTAACTAAGCAAAATGTCCAGGCGGCCCTGAAGCAATATATCCGGCAAGTCAGAGAGGCTGGGATTACCAGTCGTGCTCCAGTACATTCAGTTTCCCAAGCAGGAGTTTTGCATCCGTCTCAAGACTGGGCGGAAGGGGTGGATACCTCAATTTTCTATGGGCGATCGCACGAATTAACAACTCTAAGTAAATGGATAGTACAGGATAATTGCCGACTGATCATAATACTAGGCATGGGGGGAATTGGCAAAACTGCTCTAGCTGTAAAGCTGGTTCAACAGGTTCAGCAACAGTTTGAATATGTGATCTGGCGATCGCTCCGAAATGCCCCGCCTGTTCAAGAAACTCTAACCAATCTGCTCAAATTCCTGTCCAACCAACAGGAAACTAATTTGCTGGATATCGACGCTCAAGTGTCACGGCTGATCGAGTATTTACGCTCCTCGCGCTGTTTGTTGGTTCTAGATAATGCCGAGTCAATTCTGGAAAGTGGCGACTATGCAGGGCGATATCAAGAAGGATATGAAGGTTATGGTCAACTAGTAAGACGTGTGGCAAAAACCTCTCATCAAAGCTGCTTGGTAATCACCAGTCGGGAGAAACCCATAGGTTTAGATTCAAAAGAAGGCAGCACACTACCAGTTCGAGCTTTCCAACTAGCAGGTTTACAGTCAGCAGAAGCACAAGAACTACTTAAAGCAGAGGATCTCTCTGGACTAGAGGATGAAAAAGATAAACTAATTCAGCTCTATCAAGGTAATCCACTAGCACTAAAAATAATTTCTACCTCTATTCAAGTTTTATTTGATGGCAATATCTCCGAATTCTTAGAGCAAGGCACCGCCGTTTTTAATGGGATTTGCCGACTTTTAGATCAGCAGTTCAATCGCCTGTCAGATCTAGAAAAGCAGGTCATGTTTTGGTTGGCAATTAACCGAGAGCCAGTTTCGTATTCAGAGTTACAAGTAGATATTGTGCCGCTGATATCTAGATCAAAATTGCTAGAGGCGCTGGAGTCTTTAAAGCTGCGATCGCTTATCGAGAAGGCTACACATACGCTAATCGAAAAAAGTACAACAGGCTTTACCCAACAACCTGTGGTTATGGAGTACATGACCGAGCAATTCATTGAACAGGTTTATCAAGCGATCGCCAAAGAAGACATTCACTTCTTAATGAAATATGCCTTGATTAAAGCTCAGGCAAAAGATTATGTCAGAGCTAGCCAAATCCGCGTCATTCTAGAGCCAATTGTCAATAAACTACTTGCCAATTTCAGAACTAAAGACATTGAATTTAAACTCAAGCAAATATTATTAAAACTACGAGAAGAATTCTCCACCTTACCAGGATACGGTGGTGGAAACGTTATCAATCTGCTGCACCAACTTAAGTTTGACCTAACGGGCTATAACTTTTCCCACTTAACTATCCGCCAGGCATATTTACCCAACGTCACCCTGCATTCTGTTAACTTCGCCCACACGGAGATTGACAGATGTGTATTCGCTGAAACTTTCGGGGGAATTACATCTGTCGCTTTTAGTCCAGATGGTCAACTACTAGCAACCAGTGACACTAAAGGTGAAATTAAAATTTGGCAAGTCAAAGATGGCAAACAGCTTGTTAGTTGTCAAGGACATCTCCACTGGGTTTGGGCGATCGCCTTCACTCCTGATGGGCGAACATTGGCAAGCGTTGCGGATGACTATTTAGTAAAGCTATGGGATGTCTTCACTGGCGAATGTTTACGAACACTAAAAGGACACACTTATTCTGTTAATGCCATTGCATTGAGTCCTGACGGTCGAACCTTGGCAACTAGCGGTCAGGATGCCACCATCCGACTCTGGGACATCAGTGACACAACTGACGCAACAAACTCGATTGCATCATGTATTCTCTTGGGACATGATCAACGCATCTGGTCATTAGCATTTAGCCCAGACGGACGATGGCTTGCCAGTGGTTCTGAAGATTTAACCATCAGATTGTGGGATATTGCCACAGGTCAGTGTTTCAAAACCATAGAGGGACATTCAAAATGGATTAAGGCTGTTACCTTTAGTCCTAACGGGCAGTGGTTGGCTAGTGGCAGCTATGACTTTTCAATCAGGCTGTGGGAGGTAAGTACGGGGCAGTGCCTTAAAACTATTCAGGCGCATACCAATGTTGTTACTGCTGTAACATTTAGCCCAGATGGCCAATGGCTTGCTAGCAGCAGTTATGACCAAACTCTCAAACTCTGGGATGTTAAATCAGTCCAGTGCCTCAATACTTTTCAAGGTCATACGAATCGAGTCTGGACTGTTGCCTTTAGCCCTGATAGTAATCAGCTTGTCAGTGGTGGAGATGACCATGCTACCAAGTTATGGAATCTAAAAACTGGACAATGCGACAAGACCCTGAAAGGACACACCAATTCAATTTTTTCAATCGCTTTGAGTCCTGATGGTCAGATTTTGGCAAGTGGGCATGAAGACCAGAGTGTCAAGCTATGGAACTTCTCCAAGGGTGAATGTCTCCAAACTTTGCAAGGCCATACG
>JBGTCQ010000232.1:0-13420 GCA_041748755.1 Chroococcidiopsidaceae cyanobacterium
TAGATCTTGGTGCGGTTGTAATTCAAAGATCTGAGAACCAATATGAGCGTGAAGGCCAATCCACCGTACAGAGGGATGTTGTCTGGCAAATGTAAAGACTTCATCCAACTGATTGGGATCAAACCCAAATTTACTATCTAAATGACCCGTGCGGATGTATTCATGGGTATGACATTCAATCCCCGGAGTTAGCCGCAGCATGATCCTAAAAGGGGCGAGGAAATCTTTGTTCTCCTCTGCTATATCCACCAAATTATCTAATTCTTGCCAGTTATCCACCACAATTGTGCAACCGGACTCAATCGCCAAAGTCAGTTCTTCTTTAGATTTATTATTGCCGTGGAGGTAAAGTTTATCGGAACTAACACCAGCATTTAGGGCGGTGTAGAGTTCGCCACCGGATACCACGTCAATGCCTAAGCCTTCGGATGCGGCGATCGCGCAGACAGCTAAACAACTCCAAGCTTTTGAGGCGTAAAGAACCTGAGAACTACCTGGATAGTAATGCTGCAAGGCATCCCGATATTGGCGGCAAGCCGAACGCAGGGTTTCCTCATCCAAAATATACAGGGGTGAACCAAACTGCCGCACTAAAGTTGTTAGATCACAACCACCAATTTCCAGACAGTCGTTGCTATTAATCTGCGCGGTAAGGGGTAGAAGTTCCTGATTAGGTGAACGATTTACTGGGGTACTGGTTGCTTCAGGTAGATACTGACGACCAGAATTTTGAATCCCAGCAGGATGAGTCGATACCATAATGGTGAGAAGTATCCTGATTAATGAGCGTAATTAAGTCTCTCCAGTTTACAATTGCCGACCGTGATATTAGAACTAAAACCAATTACTCCCCAGATGTTAAGTGCCGTTTTGGAACTGGATCAGTTTTGTTTTGGCGGTCTCTGGACGCTGGAAGGGTATCAGCGAGAATTAGACAGTCCCAACAGCGATTTACTCGGCTTATCCATTCCCAACGCCCCAGATTCCCTCCTAGCTATGGGTTGTCAATGGGCAATTTTAGAAGAGGCTCATATCACGCTGTTGGCGGTTCATCCCCACTACCAATGTCAAGGTTTAGGACAAGCACTGCTAATATCTCTGCTGACGACAGCTTATGACCGTGGCTTGGAGCGAGCAACCCTAGAAGTCCGCGCTTCTAATCAACCAGCTTTGTCTTTGTATCAAAAGTTTGGCTTCAAAATAGCTGGGCGGCGGCGGTGTTACTACAAAGACACGGGTGAAGATGCCTTGATTCTCTGGCGTGGGGATCTCCAAGAACTCGAATTTCAACAAACTTTAGCTATCTGGCACTCTTCAGTTGGCGATCGCCTCAAAGCAGCAGGCTGGAACTTGCAAATGAATTTGACTTCGCTTCTTGATGCTTATTCTTGACAAAATAGCAGTTTTTTGCTAATAATTTTTAGGTGAAAGTTAATACACATCGGTCTAGAAAAATTCAATAACTCAAAAAATCAACGAGTGATACCTGCTTAACGCCACAAGTTATGGATTTTGGCAAGGAAACAAGTAAATTAACTTGTGAGTTCGTTTTTTAAAAGTTTTTGTAGAGCTATCAGAGTTAATTGACAGCGAAATATTAAGTGCTGAGTAATTTAAAAAGATTAGGAGTTTGACGGGAAGCAAAGATAGGAGGGGAATTTTAGGCACTTCAAATATCTACTGCCAACCCCTGGCAAAACTCTAGCAGAGTAAAGAAATTGCTCCAAAACAGGGGGAAAACCGCACTGGTTGTCCATAGCATGAATTGACAACCAGAAATCTAGCCTATGCTAAAATCAGCGTACCGACAAGACTCAGGTGATGAAAAAACGCCATGTTTGAACGCTTCACAGAAAAAGCCATTAAGGTGATCATGCTGGCCCAGGAAGAAGCTCGCCGCCTGGGTCACAACTTTGTAGGCACAGAGCAGATCCTCCTGGGTCTGATTGGAGAAGGTACGGGCGTAGCGGCTAAGGTACTAAAATCTATGGGTGTCAACCTCAAAGACGCTCGGATTGAAGTAGAAAAAATAATTGGCCGTGGTTCGGGCTTTGTTGCCGTAGAAATTCCCTTTACACCACGGGCGAAGCGAGTTCTGGAGCTATCTCTAGAAGAAGCACGTCAACTGGGACATAACTATATTGGTACCGAACACCTGCTTTTGGGCTTAATCCGAGAAGGAGAAGGTGTAGCGGCTAGGGTGTTAGAAAACCTGGGAGTTGACCTGTCGAAGGTACGCACACAGGTAATCCGGATGCTGGGAGAAACATCTGAAGTTTCAGCTACTGGTCAGTCTGGACGCACAAAAACGCCAACCTTGGACGAATTTGGCTCGAACCTGACACAAATGGCCAGCGAAGGCAAACTCGATCCGGTAGTCGGTCGCGCTAAAGAAATTGAGCGGGTAATCCAAATTTTGGGTCGCCGCACAAAAAATAACCCAGTGTTGATTGGGGAACCCGGAGTTGGTAAAACTGCGATCGCTGAAGGACTAGCATCACGGATTTCTAATAAAGATATTCCTGACATCTTAGAAGATAAGCGCGTAGTAACCCTGGATATCGGCTTACTCGTGGCAGGGACTAAGTACCGGGGTGAATTTGAAGAACGCTTGAAGAAAATTATGGATGAGATCCGTTCCGCTGGGAATGTGATTTTGGTGATTGACGAGGTGCATACCCTGATTGGTGCGGGTGCAGCTGAAGGCGCAATTGATGCCGCAAACATCCTCAAGCCAGCATTGGCGAGGGGTGAGTTGCAGTGTATTGGAGCGACAACGCTGGACGAATACCGCAAGCACATCGAGCGGGATGCAGCTTTAGAACGCCGCTTCCAGCCAGTAATGGTAGGTGAGCCGTCGGTAGACGAGACAATTGAGATTTTGCATGGTCTGCGCGAGCGCTACGAGCAGCACCACAAACTGAAAATCTCCGATGAAGCCCTAGTTGCAGCGGCAAAACTATCTGACCGCTATATCAGCGATCGCTTCTTACCAGATAAGGCAATTGACTTGGTTGATGAAGCCGGTTCGCGGGTACGGTTGATCAATTCAGCACTGCCACCAGCTGCGAAAGAGCTAGATAGAGAACTGCGTCGGGTACTCAAGGAAAAAGACGATGCAGTGCGATCGCAGGACTTTGACCGAGCTGGGGAATTACGCGATCGGGAAATGGAGCTTAAAAAAGAGATTCGAGAAATAGCTCAAGGCAAGACTAGCTCTGGTCGCCCTGAGGGTGAAGAGTTCCCGGTTGTTACTGAAGAAGATATCGCCCACATTGTCGCTTCTTGGACTGGAGTGCCTGTAAGTAAGCTGACCGAATCCGAATCCGAGAAGCTACTGCACATGGAAGATACCCTGCATCAGCGGCTCATCGGTCAAGATGATGCAGTCAAATCAGTTTCCAAAGCTATTCGCCGCGCTCGTGTCGGCTTGAAGAATCCCAACCGACCGATTGCCAGTTTTGTGTTCTCTGGACCAACAGGTGTAGGGAAAACCGAACTAACAAAAGCGTTGGCAGCTTATTTCTTTGGCTCAGAAGACGCGATGATCCGGCTGGATATGTCGGAATACATGGAACGGCACACAGTCAGCAAACTTATTGGTTCTCCGCCTGGGTATGTAGGCTACAACGAAGGCGGTCAATTGACAGAAGCTGTACGTCGTCGCCCTTACACGGTGGTACTTTTTGATGAGATTGAAAAAGCACACCCAGATGTGTTTAATATGCTGCTGCAAATTTTGGAAGATGGTCGGCTAACGGATGCGAAGGGTCGCACAGTAGACTTCAAAAATACTTTGCTGATTTTGACTTCCAATATTGGTTCCAAGGTGATTGAAAAAGGTGGCGGCAGTTTAGGCTTTGAGTTCTCTCAAGACATGGCTGAATCGCAATACAACCGAATTAAGTCACTGGTGAATGAGGAACTGAAGCAATATTTCCGTCCAGAGTTTCTCAACCGTTTGGATGAAATTATTGTCTTCCGCCAATTGACCAAGGACGAAGTCAAGCTAATCTCCGACATTTTACTCAAAGAAGTGTTTGGTCGTCTGGGCGAACAGGGCATTGTCTTGGAAGTAACCGAACGCTTCAAGGATCGCTTGGTAGAAGAGGGTTACAACCCCAGCTATGGAGCAAGACCTTTGCGTCGAGCGATTATGCGTTTGTTAGAAGATAGCCTTGCTGAGGAAATCCTATCTGGCCGCATCAAGGATGGTGATACAGCTACCGTTGATGTGGATGAAAATGGCACGGTGAAGGTGCTTTCTGAAAAGAGTCGGGAATTGTTGCCGCAAGCAGTTGAGTAGTTAGTAATACGGGCTAATGCAATAAGCCGGAACACAACAACGACTGACTGCTTAATAAAGCAGAAAACGGTAGAGTATTAACCCGCTCTACCGTTTTTTTGTACTAGTACCAGGACGATAGCGCGCTAATTTTCATTCCACAAAGACAGTCCAGTCAGAACGCAAATTAAATGGACAGTTCCGGCGTAAGTTTATTGTTACGGGAGATGTTTGTATTGTGCCTGCTCACATGCGCCAGTGGATTCGTTTTGAGGGACAGAGCTTACTTTAATAGCTGTGTTGCCCTCATTAAACAAACTGTGCCTATTTAAGCCCACTGCCGAGAATTCTTACAGAAATGGTTTGTCTATATATTTTTCAACAGATTCAGATGGCTAAACTATTTCAAACCATAGGTAGATAGTGGTTAAGCCTAAAGAGCTAGACTTTTCTAACTTGAGTATTGTTAATCTAGTTAAGGAAAATAAATGACATTGGATGGGTGTTATACCGCAGTGGCCCAAAGTCGTACATCAAAGAAGAGCGATGTCAGATGTACGAACAATGTCTATATAAGAGCAGAGACGGTGTGGAGTTTTTATCGCTTCCTCCACTTTATTGCTACCGAGGAGGGACTCAACTCCCTATCAGAGCGGTCTTAGGTAGTGAACGTCTAATGCTCTAACAAAAGAATATTAAAAATAATATTTGAGCTTTAGTTTTGCAAAATACTAAGGTTCTCTAGCATTAGGGCAAATTAGTAATCAACAGGATGTTGGCCATAAAATGGCAGCGCCTCTGACCAATTGGGGCGCTCTCCTTGTTGCCAATCTGGATAAGCAAGTTCTAACAAGCTCGAAACAGACGAGCCTAAATTAGTTGGTGCATAAATCACTTGGTAGGGAGTAGACCAGCTAGCTAATTTTTGTTGCCATGCTTCAATTGTCAGCACCGTGTCTGGCAACAACTGAATTAAACCTGAACCAGCTGAGTTCACTTGATATATAGCGGCAAACACTTGACTACGATGAGCAGGCAATTCAACTGCTTTAGCCAAACTTTTTTCTGTAAGCGATGCCTCGCCTGCATAACGCGACCAAGCTACTGCTGCCAAAGTAGAAACAGTAAATAAGGGAATACTTAGCTGTTGCGCCAGCGTTCGGGCAGTAACTACACCAATGCGAGTCCCAGTGAAGCTACCTGGTCCCTTGGACACGGCAATAAACGCCAAATCTGCCCAGGTTTGAGGCTGGATAAACTCAGCTAAATAGTGATGCAAATAAGTAGACCTCTGCCCCAAATCCCATACTGAAGAACGCGCGTCTCCAGCAAAGTTATTCAAGGCTAGACCTAACTCTGGACTACTGGTATGCAGCGCCAGACCATATTTATTTGGTTCAAGGCAATCTTGCATTAACTACGCCGCCAAATCTTAATTGTTTTGTCATAACTACCACTGACTAAAGTTTTACCATCAGCACTAAAAGCAACTGAAGTAACACCTTTTGAGTGTCCATACAAAGGTTGAATTAATTCGCCTGTAGGTAACCACAACTTGACTGTCTTGTCTCTACGACCACCACTAGCAGTTATTTGTCCATCAGGACTAACAGTTACTGAATTAACTCCACTTGGTAAAAAAAAACTTCCTTCTGTATGTCCAAAAAAAGCTTGAATTAGTTGTGCTGTATGCAGATTCCACAGTTTAATTTCGCAATTATGATTGCCACTAACCAAATGTCCATCAGGTCTAATAGCAATAGACTTTACTCCTGCGGAATCAACCAGTTGGCGGATTTTTTCACCAGTAACCCAATTCCATATTTTGACAGTTTTATCATCACTTCCACTGGCTATAGTCTCACCTTCAGGGCTGAAGGCAACTGAAGTAATAGAGTTTGAATGTCCAAATAGTGTCTTAATTTCTTGTCCAGTTCTCAGATCCCATACTTTGATAGTTTTGTCATTACTTCCACTTGCAATTTGTCCCTCAGAGCTAATAGCGACAGTTTTAACATGATCGGTGTGACCAGAGAAATTCCGGATCTGTTGCCCAGTCCGCCAATTCCATAGTTTAATTGTTTTGTCATTGCTACCACTGACTAGCATCTGCCCGTCAGGACTAAATGTAACCGCACAAACCCAGCTTGATTTTGAATGCCCATATAAACTACAAATTTCTTCGCCAGTATTGAGATTCCATAGTTTAATAGTGCCACTCTCATCCCCACTGGCAAGTATTTGATTATCAGGACAAACGGCAACAGAACGAACTGTGCTAGCAGTCCAATATGATCCATTAACAAGAGTGTGTAAACATCGCCAGGGTGTTTGGGGATTGGAGGCTGGCGTAGTCTCAACTGGTACAAATAGTTTGGTGGTTCCTTGAAGTTGAGGATTTAAATCATTTAAGACTTCAGCTGCTGTTTTGTAGCGCCGCTTAGTACCGCGTTCCAGCATTTTGTCTAAAGTTTTAGCCAATTCCTCACTAATTGGACTATTCAAGTAATTTCGCCAAACCCACTTGTCCTCGTTGAGAGAATACAACTGAAACCGTTTAACGTTAGTTAAGAGATGAATACAGGTAAGTCCTAAGCTAAAAATATCACTGGCAAAAGTTGCTTTGCCCATAGCTTGCTCTGGGGCAACATAGTCAGGGCTTCCTATTTTTGTGCCAGTTCTTTCGCCAACTATATCTGTAAGTATTTTACTTATCCCAAAATCTACTAAAAAAAGCTGGCGATCGCTAGTTCTTCTAATAATATTCTCCGGCTTAATATCCCGATGAATTATTTGATTATTGTGGAGTAACTGTAACACTGGCAGCAAATCATGCAACAACTGCCAAATTTGCCCTTCGTTGAAAGCGCCCTCCTCTGCCAATTCTTGAGCTAAATTTTGCCCATTGATAAAATCTTGGACTAAATACTGGCGGCGATCTTGGGTAAAAGTTGCTAGTAGTTCGGGAATTTGAGAATGCTTGCCCAGCTGCTCTAGCAGCACTGCTTCTTGACGAAATAACTCAGCTGCTTTCTCAGCGTTGTTAGTACCTTGTACCTGGGGGAAAAATTGCTTAATTACACAGTAGCGTTTAGACGGCTTGTGTTCATCCACTGCCAAGAAAGTTTTACCGAAGCCACCTTGACCTATTGGTTTAATCGCGCGGTAGCGATCGCCCAGCAGTAACCTTGCTCCGCAATTCTGGCAAAACTTTGTTTCAGCTGGATTTTGAGGTCTTTGGCAATCGGGATTGAGGCAATAGCTCATACTGGGAAGAATTCAGTAGTTGAATCTATCGTAAGTCTCCCCAAGGCTGTAAGGGCGCAATGCTAGTTTACCAAAAAGGGGCTAGGGGCTAGAGACTAGGGACTAGGGAGCAATATGAAAAAACCTCCATACCAAAAAGGTCTCAAGAAAAGTGTTTTCAAACATGGATTAAGAAAAAAGATTTAGATCGAGAACGTAATGGGCGAGGCATAAGCCATCCTTATCCAAATATGTAAGGTTTTTCGTCAAGGGGATTTCCCTAGCCCCTAGCCCCTAATCCCTAATCCCTCTAATTAGTGCTCAAGTTGGCACCAATTCACCCGGACGTAGCTTCGCCCACTTGCCAGTCTCCTGCTTAAAGCTGAGGCAACCAACTACGTCATATTCTGTTTCAATAAACTCCTCACGAGTCCGGATATTGACGTTGATGCTGGGTTCAATTGGCTCAAAATCCGGTGTTTCCGTTAAATGAGGTTGTTGATGCTGACCTTCTACTGCATGGTAGGTTATGCAGCTGTCTACATAATGGCAGTTCACGCAAATACACATAGAACCGATTCCATCTAGAGGCTTTCTTGTTAATCTAGCTTAGGCAAGGCAGTTGTTAGTTAGCTTTTGGATTGATTTTTGTTGCGATGTCCGATAATTCTCTTGTATCTCCAGAAAACTGGCCTTTTAGCCTAGAATGGCTACCACAATCAGCTTACCTGGTAGGCGGTGCGGTGCGGGATGCATTGCTAAAACGCAGTTGTGAGTATTTGGATCTGGATTTTGTGCTGCCAAATGCAGTGAAAACAGCGCGGGCGATCGCGCATCACTACAAAGCTGGTTTTGTCTTACTCGATGCCGAACGCCAGATTGCCAGAGTTGTATTTAAGCAAGCTACTGCTGACTTTGCCCAACAAGAAGGAAGTAGCCTAGAAGCAGATTTAAGGCGACGGGACTTTACGGTAAATGCGATCGCCTATAACCCGCACACCGGAGAATTAATTGATCCCCTCCAAGGCTGTGCCGACTTGCAACAACGTTTGCTAAAAATGGTTTCACCGCAAAACCTCCAAGACGATCCTTTAAGACTATTAAGAGCATACCGTCAAGCAGCCCAGCTTGGTTTTACAATCGATACCCATACTCTATTTGTAATTCGCCAGCTTGCACCTCAGCTAAGTCAAGTTGCAGCAGAACGAGTGCGCGTAGAACTGGGATATCTCCTCAGTAACTCCAAAGGAACCCCTTGGCTGATTGCGGCAAGAAATGCTAATTTACTTGCAACCTGGTTTAAGAGCGCTACACCAGAACAACTGACAAAATTAGCGGCAGTTGATTCAGCAGCAATAATACTATCAGAAACATGGCCCAATCTAGGCATAGAATCCCAGGTAGTTCGGGCGCTCAAAACCACTTGCTTAAGCATTGCTAAACTTACTTGTCTAGTCGCCCCAGATCCTGAATTAGCTGAGGCGGAGTTGATTCAGCTAACTTATAGCCGCGCTGAAATTAAAGCCGTAACTACTGCACTTAAACTTTTAGCGCAACTGAAATTAAAAGTTGAGATGTCTCTACCAGAGCAATATTTTTTCTTTCGCACAGCGGGAGTAGTATTTCCATCTGTAGCATTACTAGCAGTCGCGGATGGCATAGGGGTAGATGCGATCGCGCCTTTAATTAACCGCTACCTCACCCCAGAAGATCCAGTTGCTCATCCAACTTCACTTGTTAGCGGCAGAGAGTTAATGGAAACATTGCAGCTACCATCTAGCCCACTTATTGGGAAACTCTTGAATGCGATCGCGCTAGCAAAAATTGAGGGCAAAATCTCCACATCCACTGAAGCACTGCAATTAGCATCCCAGTTACTTGACAGAAGTTGGGGTCAAACCTGAAACCACGCTGTCAGCGCTACCGCCAACGCATCTGCTGCATCATCTGGCTTAGGAATGTACTCTAAATTCAACTCTCGTGCAACAGCTTCTTGCACTTCGGACTTATCCGCATTGCCATGTCCTGTTAAAGCCTGTTTAATTTGGGCAGGTGTAAACTCAACAAACGGCACCTGATGCTGTGCTAATACCAGCATCAAAACACCCCGCGCTTGCGCCACAGTTATCGTACTAGCCATCCGGTAAAAAAACAGTTTTTCGATCGCTACCAAATCTGGTTTGCACTCTTGAATTAGCGTATGTAAGTCTTCGTAGATCGTGCAAAGGCGGAGTCCCATCTCCGTCTTTGCAGATGTTTGAATCACGCCAAAATCAAGTATAGTCACTGACGGTATAGCTACTACGTTGGCAGCAGCCGTTGAAATTGACGAGGCATAATATCCAAAATTCTCTCCAGTAGTGCAAATTGATCCAAATCCTAAAATTGCTAGACCTGGATCTAATCCTAAAATTCGCCTTTCCATCTCGATTTTCCTAAAGATACTCCTGCCCAAAGCCGCTTCTCAGTCTGAAAGTCAATGCTTAATTCCATAGATAGCTATCAGCGGCAGATAAAAAGGTAAGGAGACAAATTATGCTCACAAGTGCGACTAAGAGAGAATTGGCGTGTGGTGCTGTATCCTGTCATTATCAGAGTGGGAAGCCCCCCCAGTCAACTTTGATGTTACTTGCTGTGTTAGAGGATGCTCCTTGATTACAGTTCGGACTTTACATAAGTTTCTAATTTTAGTTTTCTGATAACTAACTCTCAACCAGCTATAAGTTGATAGCTAAGAACTAATGCTAAACAGCGCATAGTGGCAACCTAAGCAATACACTATCAGTCAAATAGGGTAAAAAAATGGGAGTATCCCCACTCAATTCACAATCTGATATACATCTTTAGTATCCCCCCGCTGGCAATCAGCTATGGCAATTGGTTCTTTTAAACAAGCTTTAAATACACTTAGGCAGAAGTCTCGGAGTCGCACTCCTTATCGGGTTAGCCAGTGGTTTAAATGGTTAGCTCCTGGGATTGCAGTAAAACGCTGGTTGCTCATAAGTGCCGGTGGTGTTGTGCTAACGAGTTTGGGGTTGGCAATTTGGATTAAGCTGACACCGATTTTTAAAGCAATTCGCTTGATTGAGGACGTTGTGGGAACTTTAGCAACCATCCTCCCCAACTATATCAGCGGGCCTTTAGTGCTGCTCTGTGGTTTACTGTTAATTTTCTGGGGGCAAACTCGGACACTGGGTTCGATTACTGGGGTATTGAGGTCAGAGGGAGATGAGGAACTGATAGATGTATTGTTGAATCATCGCCGCTTGCATCGAGGACCGAAAATTGTGGCGATTGGTGGCGGTACTGGTTTATCAACATTGTTAAGAGGGCTAAAGACCTACAGTGCCAATATTACTGCTATTGTCACCGTAGCGGATGATGGCGGCTCCTCTGGGCGGTTACGGCGAGAAAATGGGGTGCTACCGCCGGGAGATATTCGCAATTGTTTAGCGGCGCTGGCGGCGGAGGAGAAATTATTAACGGAATTGTTTCAATACCGATTCCGCGCTGGGGATGGCTTGACAGGCCACAGTTTTGGTAATTTGTTTTTGACGGCGATGAGTGATATTACTGGGGACTTGGAGCAAGCGATCGCCGCTAGTTCTGATGTTTTGGCGGTACAGGGGCAAGTGCTGCCGGCAACTCTCAGTGATGTCCGTTTATGGGCAGATTTAGCCGATGGTCGCCGGATTGAGGGTGAATCGAATATTACAAAAGCGGAGGGCAGTATTATCAAAATTGGCTGCACTCCAGAGAATCCACCCGCCTTACCCAGAGTATTGCAAGCAATTCAAGAAGCCGATTATATTATCATCGGTCCTGGTAGCCTTTATACCAGCGTGATTTCAAATCTTTTGGTGCCAGAGATTGCCGAAGCGATCGCTGCTCGGTGTAAAGGTGGAGATACCCAGCCTGTACCTTGTATCTACGTCTGTAATATCATGACGCAGCCGGGAGAAACTCAGGGATATAGTGTTTCTGACCATATTAGAGCGATCGATGCTGTCTGTGGACAACGACTATTTAGTGCAGTCCTGGTACACAAAAAACCTCCCTCTGAGCATAGTCTTATGCGCTACGCTCAAGAAAATTCCCATCCCGTCTTTCTTGATCGGGAGACTGTAGCTAAGTTAGGGCGGCGCATTGTCTTGGCTAATGTGATGGATGAGGATGAAGAAACGGGTTTGGTACGCCACAATCCCCAACGATTAGCAGGGGTGTTGTTGCGGTGGTATAGTCGCGCTTAATAACAGTTTTGAGTGGTTTTAACACCTAACAACTAAAGAGAACTCAACAAAACAGCCTTGCCCTTAACTGCCAAGTCACAGACACCACCAATTAGTTAATCCAAGCTACGGCGTGGAGGAATTTAGACACCCACAAGATTATCTAGATCATCATCTGTAGCAGTTCCTTCAATCATTTCTCGGAAAAACTGATTAAGTGGCTTCTCTCTACTTACTTGATTAAAGATAATTTTATCGTTACTAAAGTGGACAATAACTCTTTCTGCCATTTGCATTTCAGCTGAACCATGTTGACAAAAAGCTTTATCAGTAGCACGAAATGTAAGCAGATACACTAGAGCTAAAAAAGCATTTTGTTTATACTGATCATTAAAATTAATATGAGATTTACTAAGCAAGTACTCCATAATCATAGTAAAATGTACTCGATAATTTAGAAACTTCACTGGAGAGTCAAAATTATAATACCAAAGTAAAATTCGACCATAACCCCACAGATATTGTGTTGACTCTAATTTAGAGTAGGAGTTGAATAAGCTAAAATATTGCCTTTGGAGTTCTTCATTTACTGCTACTCTAGCAAGACATTGTAAATATTCATTACCTAGATTACGGTGTCTAATTTCAGTTGCTCTAACAGCTTTGCTTTGAGAAAATAAATTAGCAGGCAATAAGTATTGAGAAAATTTATAAGTTTTACCAGTAAACATAATTGCTTCTACTAAGAAATCTTTTTGAACTGAGTTTAATACACTACGACTATTAGAATTGAGAAGAGCAGAAATTATATTAGTGATTCTATGAAGGCTTTTGTTCTGTAAGTCTGTTCTCAAGGAGGACACAACTGGTTCATTAGATGAAGCGTCTACAAACTGTAGTAAATCGAGATTCCTACTATTTTTATGAATCTGTTGATAAGCACCCTTAAGCAAATCTCTTAATCTTGTATAGTCTCTTACTTTATTGCCAGTATTGTCCAATTTATCTAATTCTCTAGAAAGTTGTAATAAATATTCTCTAAAATGTTCTAATTCTTGGCGAATTGTTAAGCGATTAATTTGATTTAATGACTCTTGTTCACGATTGCTAGTTATTTTATCAATTGGAATATGGCTATATGATGATTTTTCCCTATCTGTTAAGTAAGCAGTGATTTTGTCCTTACCTTCTAAGTCTGTAACTCTAAGTTCAGGGAAAGCACCTGGTTGTAGGTGAAACTCTATGCGAATACAAACGTCTTCTGTTCCTTGAGGGTCATCAATCTCAATGCTGTAGTCTTGAGGAATATCATTTTTGCAGTAGTCTTTGCCATTAACCTTAATAGGTAATTTAGCCGTTTTTCCCGACGATATTCGGAAAAAGTCTTGATTTATACTGGGAATATATCCTCTTAAAATTGTGGTTTTACCCTCATAAGAGATAGCATCTTCTTGGTTAGATAATTGAATCCATTGCTTTGTTCCATCTGACATTTTGATAGTAAATTCGATGGTATCAAGGTAAATGCCGAACAAGGGAAACTTTAGCTGGCTTTTTTCTTGCCAGATTTTAGTAAACTCTTGATTGATTGGGCTAAGACAAATAAACTCTGGTAGTAAGCCTTGAATTTTAGGAAATATGTTGTATTGACTAATTAAGG
>JBGTCQ010000233.1:0-6854 GCA_041748755.1 Chroococcidiopsidaceae cyanobacterium
CTATGCACTAGGAAATCAAGGCTAAATTAAAGAGCGTGCCAATGATTTTTTAGTGGAGTTGTGTTCTCCTTTAGGGGGCATAAACATATTGGTTAACTTTCAGAAATTTTTACCCAAATGTTTTTAAGGTAACGGAGAGCAGATTTACAAATAGCTAAAGGAGCAGTTCGACCTGTATCCCATGCATCCTCTTCAAAACTAGCAAGGAAAGGTTTATCTGGATCGGCATAACCGGAACGAAACACCTCAAAGTGAGGCCACTCAATCTCAGGGTTTTCTAGAGTCCATGCAGCCAATTTAAGGGCTGCTCTGATATCTGTTGAGTAGGGGCGCAAAGGTAAATTAAACCTTTCAGCTACAAGACGGTCTAAATCAGCTAGCGAGTTAAGTTGAATGATTTCATGACCATATTGATCAAACGTGTTTTTCACATGAACCCCTATTATTTTGTTTCAATACAATAAAATAAATATGTATACGCTGCCTGGATTTGTATTATCTTTAGAGCAAATTCTGTAACTCGCTTGCAGCAAATAAAGCTACACTAAACCTCCTACTTTTTCTAATAATCCCTGAAATAACTTCAACCCATCAGTACTACCTAACATCGCATCTGAAGCTCGTTCTGGATGCGGCATCATTCCCAAAACATTGCCTTGACGATTACAAATCCCGGCAATATTGTTCGCAGAACCATTAGCATTTTCACCTTCATAGCGGAACAATACTTGACTTTTATCTTCCAGTTGGTTTAAAGTGTCATTACTAGCATAAAATTGACCTTCTCCGTGAGCAATTGGCAAGGTAATAACTTGCCCTGGTGTATAAGCTTGAGTCCAAGGCAGATTTGTGCGTTCGACTTTGACAGGAACGCGATCGCAAATAAAATGCAAATCTCGATTCCGCATCAGTACCCCAGGTAATAGTCCCGCCTCAGTTAATACTTGAAAACCATTACAGAGACCCAGGACAAACTTACCCTGCTGCGCGTGTTGAATCACCTGCTGCATTACGGGAGAAAAACGCGCGATCGCACCGCAGCGCAAATAATCTCCGTAACTAAACCCGCCCGGAATTACGACTATATCCAAGTCAGAGATATCCGTTTCTTCGTGCCAAACCATGCGAGTCGGCTGATGCAGTAAATCGCGAGTGACATAAGCAACATCGCGATCGCAATTTGAGCCAGGAAAAACAACAACCCCAAACACCGCTATACTCCTATTTCTACCGCCACTTCTATCAAGTCAAACCGATAATTTTCAATTACTGGATTTGCCAACATCTGATCGCACATCCGCTCCAGCTGTTCCCGTGCTGTATTCTCATTAGCTGCATCCAAAATTAATTCAATATACTTGCCAATCCGCACCTGCTCCACTGTCTCAAAACCCATGTGCCTCAATCCAGATTGTACTGCTGTGCCAGCTGGGTCGAGAACAGAAGGGCGAAGAGTGACATAGATGTGAGCCTTATACTTCCGCTTCACTTTATTTCTCCATACAACAAACGCTATCCTATCGTTTTCTCGCTCCAGCTATGTTCAGCAAAAAGTATATTAGTTTGAGATAGTTTATAAAGTGAGCCATATATTCAGTTTTGATTACAGTCGAAAATTTAAATAATTGTCTATGAAAGCCGAACACACGCGGAGCCAGGAGCGGATTTTAAATCTGCTTAAAACCTTGAATCGAGCTATTTCTGCTCAAGATATTTACGTAGAACTGCGTAACGGTAGCCAGAGTATCGGGTTGGCTACTGTCTACCGCGCCCTAGAAGCTTTAAAACTAGAAGGCGTAGTTCAAGTACGAACATTGGCTTCCGGCGAATCCCTTTATAGTTCGGTGCAACAAGACAAGCACCACCTTACCTGCCTCCAGTGTGGCAAATCAATTCCAATTAATGAATGCCCCGTACATGAATTAGAAACTCAACTGCATCAGTCGCACAAATTCAAAATTTTTTACCACACTTTGGAGTTTTTTGGCTTGTGCAACCGCTGCCAACAGCTTGAGCCAGCTAGCTGACAAAAACTGTGTTTTTGTCAAAATTAATCACTCACAACTTAGCCTTTTCCCTACTAACTGTTTAAAAGCTTGACGGCGGTGACTGCCAGCCATTGGCTTCCCAAGGGTGAGCCTACAGCTACTCTGGCTGTTCCTCTGCTTCGGCAATGGTTCGTTTCGTGGCAAAGCCGTTGAGAATGATGCCTCGAATCACTGATACTTCTGCATCCAGGCTTTTGGCGTGATCTTCATATTTTGTTACTGCTTTAGTCAAATTGTAATTTTTCATCCGCTCAGACATTTGACGCAAAAACGTGACTTTTTCCTCCATTACTCGAACCGCCGTCCACAACGAATTTTCCAGATTCTGAGTTTGCTCTGCTAGGAA
Organism: Chroococcidiopsidaceae cyanobacterium; assembly: GCA_041748755.1. GTDB lineage: Bacteria > Cyanobacteriota > Cyanobacteriia > Cyanobacteriales > Chroococcidiopsidaceae > JAHHHE01. The sequence goes on from JBGTCQ010000233.1 coordinate 2,395, forward strand.
CACATTAGCCGTAAAAGAGTGCCCTATGTGACAGCGAAACCGGAGCGGCTCTTCTTTACCAATTTGCCAGATGCTGCCGTTGCATTCAGGGCAGGTGTAAGTCGTTCGAGTCCCAATCGCTTCTACATTCTCTAAAAACTCCAGGGTATTCATTTGCTGTTCAGCAATCCTGGATTCAACTTCGATCTCTTCGGTCACGGGGTATGCCTCCTCCTCGACGGCGGGTTCCTTTGACAGATGCACTAGCAAGTCTGGGATTTTTCCCAGCGGTAGGCAGTAATCGACCTTCACATACCGCAAGGCATTCTTTGTCATGCTGGGGTATTCTGCTTCGTTCGGGTCTTGGACGATCGCTACTCCGCCCCGTTTCTTGATTGCCTGTAATCCCACGGTGCCATCATCCAGATAGCCAGTGAGCACCACACCCACCACCCTTGGGCCATAAGCACGGGCGGCTGAACGAAATAACGCATCGATCGCCGGTCGAAATCGGTTTTCTTGCGGTCCGCGCACCACGCGCATCAAGCCTTGATTGAGCAACAGGTGATAATCGGGCGGCGCAACGTAGATTCGCCCTCTTTGAATTGGCTCTCCGTCTGACGGGTGGAATGCTGGGAAAGAGCCTACGTCTGCAAGAATTTGGGGAAGAATGCTGGGCTTATCGGCTGCGAGGTGCTGAACAATGAAGAGGACAGCATCGATACTAGCAGGCAAAGCACTCAAGATCGCGCCTAATGCTTTGAGTCCACCTGCCGAAGTCCCAATGACAATAATGTCGTGTCCAGGCATAAATTCCTTGATATCTATGTCTTTTGAATGTTTTAGTACAACTTATACGGTTGTTACGCAACTGAGAGGATGTATGAAAAGTATAAAATATGACTCTAATGAAATTGCTGTTAAGGAGTTATGCAGCGGAAACCTGATCAAGAATTCCTTGCACTCTTTAATTGGGGCGGTGGGTATCAAGTGGTGGCAACTCCGTTGAAAACAGTGGATTTGAGTCAGCTTGAGTTGTGTCTGAGACAATTGAGCGCATCCCCTCCAAGGTAGCTGGAATACTGCGCGGGTCCATAAACATAACTTTACTGCTGTCGCTGCTACCAATCTTTATCCCCATTTCTAGGTAGTGCTGGGCAAGTAAGAACTGGAGGGCTTCACGCGCACCAGGCTCAGTTTTGAGGATTTTGGCAATAATTTGCAGTGCTTCAGCTGTGGCTTGAGCTTTAAGCACTTGCTGCTGGCGTTCTGCTTGGGCTTGGAGAATAATTGTTTTTTGTTGAGCCTCTGCTTGGAGAATTGTCGCCTTCTGACGGGCTTCGGCATCCAGCAATTGTGCTTCAGCTTTGCCTCTGGCGCTATTAATTGCACCTTCGCGATCGCCTTCTGATGTTAAGATAGATGCCCGCTTGCGACGTTCCGCCGACATCTGCATATCCATCGATTCCTGCACAGCCTTAGAGGGAATCAGATCCCGTAGTTCCACCCGTGTCACCTTCACGCCCCAAGGATCGGTGGCAATATCCAAATCTCGCAGCAAAAGTTCATTGATTTGAGAACGGGCGGTAAAGGTTTCATCCAACTCCAACTGCCCCATTTCCGAACGAATCTGAGTCAGCACCAAATTCACCATCGCTGTCTGAAGATTTTCAACTTTGTAGTAAGCTTTCTCCATGTCCACAATCCGCCAGTAAACCACCGCATCAACTTCAATCGAAACATTGTCACGGGTGATGCATTTTTGGGGCGGAATATCTAAGACTTTTTCCCTGATAGTTTCTCGATAGACAACTTTATCAACAAAAGGAGTAACAAAATTAAGACCTGGTTCCAGTTTTTTGTTATAGCTACCCAACCGTTCCACCAAGGCTTCATTACCCTGATTGATTACTTTTACAGAACCTGCCAGCGCTGAACCGCCCAGTGCCAAAATTACTAGCAAAAATATTTCATTCATTTTGAAGCCTCCGTGATTTTTAAGTAGATTTAGGGTTAAGAGTGCAATAAATTTTCTGGTAGGACAATCAAGGTGGTTCCTTCGCGTCGGACTACATAAACCTTTTGATGGGGAGCGATCGCCAGATGGTGATCTTCACACCGCGCCCGCCAAGAATTACCTTCGTAAATCACCCGCCCTTCTTTCCCAGCTGCAATTTCAGTTAAGGTTTCAGCTTCTATAGCATCCCGAATCTTCGTCATGCGTCGTGGCGATGGCAAAAAGTGACGAGATAGTAATACAAAAGCTGTAGAAAGCCCTAGCCAAAGAAAAACCTGTAAACCTAACTGCGGAAAAATTAACGACACCAGTGCTACTACAAAGGCGCTGATTCCCAGCATGAAGGCGACAAAAGCCGTTGGTAGAATCAGTTCCATAAAACAAAGAACTGCTCCTGCCAATAGCCATAACAAGGTAGAACTTATTAACATCTAGGTATTCTAGTCATTACATTCACGAAGTCAGAGGAAGCCCCGTCGTTGCACGGCGGGGTCTCTCTGACAGCAGTTAATTTATATCACTGCACAAAAATTAATTTTCCCAGTCAGCTTGCTGCAAACGTCTAGTTAAGTACGACTGAAGTTAGTTTATTTTAACCTTTGGCTACTTGACAATTAGACTTATTTGATATTCGAGGTATTTTTGTTAAAAAACTTTTTATTTACCAAAATGACAATCAAAGCTTGGAGTTAGAGCAATCTGTATTTTGAAGCAATAGTTTATGCTAAATTGACTTGCCTACACACTCTGATAATAATCTTTATCAGAGTTAGGTTTGTTAAGTCTGCTTGTATGCAAGAATAGAAAAATTGTCTGAATTCACTTGTGCTGAGAGCTGGCAGCAGTACAAGTTTATGGGGAAACACTAGGTTACAGGTTTATGAAAGTTGGCGATCGCGTTCGTGTTAAAGAGTCTACTATTGTTTATCATCATCCTGAGCATCGTAGCGAACCATTTGATATTAAAGGGTTAGAAGGAGAGGTTGTGGGCTTGGCAAATGTTTGGCAAGGCAAACCCATAAGCGCCACTTTGCCGATTTATGTCCAGTTTACCAAAAAGTTTAAGGCTCACTTACGTGAGAATGAATTAGAGGTGTTGTCTTAGTAGCACCAATTAACAATCTCTAACGCTTGCCACGACGAAACCAGCCCAGGATATTCAGTTCGCCTCGCATCTGCTGTAGTTCTTGCCGATGATGTTCAGCCGTTGAATAATACCAGTCACAGTAACGCTTTATAGCTTCACGCGACTGAACTTCTCGGTAAAAATGGCTCGTTGCCTGATACGCGGCAAAAGTTGCCTCAATGTCAGGTTGAGGCGCTGGAATAATTTGGCGTAATTCGTCAGGCATGAGCAATGTGAAGTCCGAAGTATGAAGTCTGAATTTAGCTTTTATGGCTCAGCCTTCTATAGAAATTATAGCGACCGGACATCAAAGCCAACCCCGTAATCGATACACTAAAAGACCAACGTACTCCTTTAAAGCGCGAGTAAATTGCTGTAGTCGTTCAGCGTCGGGCAACAAATTCAGCAGGATAGCTTGTGGGCTGCTTTGCAGTTCTTGCAGATCGTTCTTAGTGACAAGAAAGTCAGTAGGTGCAGGAATTGCGGCAATTCCCTGATGTTTAAAGATCAGGAGCGATCGCGGCATGTGCATGGCAGAAGTCACTAGTAATACTTGCCGGATACCACGATTCTCTAATATCTTTCTCACATTCACCGCATTTTCATAAGTATTGAATGAGTCAGGTTCTTGAATAATTGCCGACGCTGGGACACCCATTTGGCTTAAAATTGTTGCCATATCCGCCGCCTCTGAGCCACCTCTACCACGCCAACTGATCCGACCTCCAGAAACAATTACTAGGGGAGATTTGTTTTGCTGGTACAGCTGGGCAGCATAGAGGACGCGATCGCCTTCTTCACTTAAATCCACCCCAGGGCGTGGCAGAATAGCTGGTTTAGTTGCACCACCCAAGACTACAATTGCTTCTGCGTTTGGCAGTTCTCCACCCAAATTTTGCCACTCTAGCGATCGCACTAGGGAGCGCGAAATCCAGCCGTTGCTTCCTACTAGCAAGACAAATAGCGCCAGTGCGATTACTCCTGCTGCCCAACGGGGTCGTTTCCACAGTGTCACTAAGGCTACTACCATCAATACACACGCAAGCCCCAGCGGATAGAAGAACAGGGGCAGCAACTTGGACAGATACAAAAACATGGTTAAAAGTATGGACTAGGAGGCGGTTAAATCAGATCTGACTAAACCAGCCTACCTCAGCAGCCCTACATCTTACCTTTTTGCATTACTTCCTGAAGGTGATGACGGATCTCTTGTGCCTGCTCCATATCTGAGCGCTGTAACTTCTGAAACAGTTCCACACACGGTTGAGACTGCAATTCCTGCGCGTCCTGAATGTAAGTGTCGTATGCCTTAAGTGCTTCCGCCTTGTGTTGCAAAGT
>JBGTCQ010000234.1:0-24083 GCA_041748755.1 Chroococcidiopsidaceae cyanobacterium
ATTACTGTAGACTTGTACATTCTGCGCCGCATCGCTACCTGGGCAAATAAAAATATTAAACGAGTGCGTAGTGACTTAGTCGGGATCTTGGATGAATTTGGCAGCCGCATCTTTGAAGAGATGGACTACATCCAAGAAGGACAAAACGCGGAGCGATTCGCCAAGCTCTACGGTCACTTACAAGATGTTTATGTGCCAAAAATATACTGGCAATACACTCAACGCCGCGTGTTGACGATGGAGTGGATTGTAGGCACCAAATTAACTCAGGTAGAAGCGATCCGCGACCAAGGAATAGACGCGCGTTATTTAATTGAAGTCGGTGTCCAGTGTTCCCTACGGCAACTGCTGGAACACGGCTTCTTCCATGCAGATCCTCACCCTGGCAATCTATTAGGCACTCCAGATGGCAAATTGGCATATCTGGACTTTGGGATGATGAGCGAGATTAAGCCTGCTCAGCGGTATGGCTTAATTGAAGCTATTGTCCATATGGTCAACCGTGACTTTGATGGCTTGGCACATGACTATATAAAGCTAGAGTTTCTCACAGCCGAGACAGACCTAACACCAATTATTCCGGCACTTGCTAAGGTATTTAGCAACACCTTGGGAGCTAGTGTCGCGGAGTTAAACATTAAGAGCATTACTGACCAGTTATCCTCATTGATGTATGAGTATCCTTTCCGGGTTCCTGCTTACTACGCCTTGATTATCCGGTCATTGGTGACGTTGGAGGGAATTGCCATCAATGTAGACCCAAACTTCAAAGTCCTCAGCGAAGCGTATCCCTATGTTGCCAAGCGTCTGTTGACAGACCAAGCACCAGAATTACGTGAGTCTTTACGCGATTTGCTATTCAAAGACGGTCGTTTCCGCTGGAATCGCTTGGAAAACTTATTACGCAATGCCCGTAACAGCCAAGACTACGACCTGAATCAGGTGCTTAATCAGACGCTAGAGTTTCTGGCTTCTGAACGTGGCGCTTTAATTCGGAATAACCTGATCGATGAAATTGTTAAGGGTGTCGATGCTCTGGGTAGAAATGCGTTGCACAATGTCACATACGCACTACGCGACCGCGTGGGGTTAGCAGTGACCGAAACTCCTGGTGCATCAACAGAGCAACAAGAAACTATAGAGAATATTAAACGAGTGTGGAATATTTTCCAGGAAACTCGTGGTTTTGACCCAGCACGACTTGCGCCGCAGATTCCCCAATTGTTACTGAAGCCAGAAGTCCAGAGTATGGGTCAACAAGTTGCTAGCCGTTTAGCTCAACGAGCGATCGCGCGTCTGATTCGGGAAGTGTTAATCTCGCCAGAAGCTTACTCAAACAATGGTCACAAATTAAAGTCATCTGCAACAGAATCTTTGAGTACAAGTATTTAGGGGTCTTGGCAACTTTTGGTGATCCTCAAGCGCGATCGCTGATTTACATTACGTAGATTTGAGGTTTTAGAGTAGTTCAAACTCGATCACCAAAATTAAACAAGAGCCGCATTTAGGGTCGAAAGGACAGAGGAACATGGGAATCCATTAATCCTCTCCTGCTCCTATCCAACAATCCTGACTTAATACCTAACCAATACCTTCTTGTTGGTGACCTTCCTTCTCGCGTTTGATACTTTCTTCTAACGCTTGAATTTGTTCCCGACGGGCTTCAACTTCTAGCGATCGCCTAGACAATTCTTGATTTTGCAGAGTTAGGGTTTGCCGCCACTGTTCTGTTCGCTCTGCTTCCTGCTGTAAAAAAGTTGGCGTGATTCCACTGGTTAAGTAGGTTTGAATTAACTCCAGCACCCAGTTAGCCGCATTTTGAATGCTCTCGATCTCTCCAGTTGGAGAAAGTTCTACTAAGACAAGTAACCCTTCACTTAAGGCTTTAGTACATGTGTCCAGCAGCATTACTTCTGCTAGCGGAATGACACTTTTGTCAGCGATTACTACCCAGGTATATTCAGCTTCTTGAAACGCTACTAATCGCAAAGCTAACTTGCCCGATAGTTCTTGCTTTTGCACCTGGGCAAGATAGAGCATTACTTTCTTGAATCCATTTAATTTAGGGGCTATAGAGCAAGTAAGGCTGCCTTTCCGCCGATAGTCGCTCATACTTATGTTAAATGCTGTAGGCGATCGCGCAAAATTTCTGCTTGTTTCTCGGCTTCTTCCAGGGTATCCCGTGCTCCTTTAACTACTTCAGGTGGGGCTTTATCCACAAATTTAGGATTGTTCAGCCGAGCGCTCAAGGATGTAATTTCGGCTGCTACTTTGCTTAAGTCTTTTTCCAGTTTGACACGTTGGGCTGCCTTATCTACCAAACCTGCAAGTGGAATCACGACTTCCACTGTACTATACACACCTGTAATTGTATCTCCTAAAACTACTACTTTCGGTTCAATAATGTTACTTTGTGCAGCTTGATTTTTTAACCTAACTTTTGCTCGGTCTTCAATGTAAGATTGTAAATCGCCAAGGATTTTCCGTTTATAGTCGCTCTCTTCTTTCAAAAGAATCTCAATATTTGCACCTGGTTTAATACCTTCAATAGCTCGTAGGTTAAGGATGGTGCGAACGACACCCATCAGCAGTTCAAACTTCTGCTCCAACTGTGAATCGATTAATGTTGTATCTGCTTTTGGATACGATTGCAGCGCCAGTGTTTGTTGCTCGTTAGTCTGAGTGAGAGTATGCCAAATCTCCTCTGTGATGTGGGGCATAAAGGGATGGAGTAGTTTTAAAATTCCTTCCAGAATAAAGGCTAAAGTTTGTTGAGCAACTAGCCGAGACGGGGCAGCTGCGTCCTTTTGGAGACGAGATTTAACCAGTTCAATATACCAGTCGCAGAAGTCACCCCAAATGAATTCATAGAGTTCCTTGGCAGCTTCTCCCAAACCATAATTGTCAATGTAATCACAAATTTGACTTACTGTTTGATGAAACCGAGATAAAATCCATAAATCTGCTGGCTCCAATCCTTGTTCTGGTTGTCCCAACTGTTGCGGAGTTTGACCATCCAAATTCATCATCACAAATCTGGCAGCATTCCACAGCTTGTTAGTAAAATTGCGTGATGCCTCCACTGAAGCTGATTCATCAGTTTGGCGATTGTACTCCAGCCGGATATTTTGACCCGCTCCAGCCACTTCCTTAACTAAGGTGTAGCGCAAAGCATCTGTACCGTATTTATCAATCAGCAACAGAGGGTCAATCCCATTATTTGCTGACTTGGACATCTTCTTGCCGTTTTCATCCAGCACTAATCCATGAATATAGACATCATGGAAGGGCATTTGATTTGTCAAGTGTCCAGCCATCATCGTCATCCGTGCCACCCAGAAGAAGATGATGTCAAAACCAGTTACAAGAGTGGTAGTTGGGTAGTAAAACTCCAAGTCACGAGTTTGTTCAGGCCAACCCAAAGTAGAAAAAGGCCAGAGTCCCGAAGAAAACCAAGTATCCAGTACATCTGGGTCTTGGAGTATCTTGACATTTGCACCAAATTGTGAACTAGCTTTTTCTTGGGCTTCTGCCTCAGTTCGGGCAACCACAAAAGGCGTTTCGTCAGTAATTTCTCCCCCTGTTTCACTTACGGCGTACCAAGCTGGAATTTGGTGTCCCCACCACAGCTGGCGTGAGATGCACCAATCTTTTAATTTCACCAGCCAGTCACGATACACCTTTGTCCAGCGTTGGGGTACAAACTCTGGAGAATAATGCTGATCTAGAGATGCCAGAGTTTTGTCAGCCAAGGGGCGAATTTTGACAAACCACTGAGTTGAGAGGAGGGGTTCAACGGGAACTTTACCGCGATCGCTATACGGCACCGAATGCTTATAATCCTCCACCTTTACCAAAAACCCGTCTGCATCCAGGCGCTGCACTACATTCTTGCGAGCAACAAACCGATCTTGCCCCTGGAACGATCCAGCATTCTCGTTTAAAGTGCCATCCTTATTCATAATATTGATCAACGGCAGACTGTGACGCTGACCCATTTCAAAATCATTCGGATCATGAGCTGGTGTTACCTTCACGCAGCCTGTACCAAATTCTGGATCGACCAACTCATCAGCAATCACTGGAATTTCCCGATTCATAATCGGTAATGTTAGTGTTTTGCCAATCAAATGCCGATAGCGATCGTCGTTGGGATTAACCGCCACAGCTGTATCACCCAGCATCGTTTCCGGCCGCGTCGTCGCCACCTCCACATAGCCAGAACCATCCGTAAGCGGATAGCGGAAGTGCCACAAATGCCCATTAACTTCCTGACTTTCCACCTCCAAATCAGAAACAGCTGACTGCGTAGCGGGACACCAGTTTACGAGATACTTACCACGATAAATCAGCCCTGACTCGTAGAGACGGGTAAACGCTTCCACAACAGCCTTAGACAAGCCTTCATCCAGGGTGAATCGCTCCCGCGACCAATCCACCGAGACACCCAAGCGCCGCAACTGGTTAACAATAGTGCCTCCAGATTCCGCCTTCCACTGCCAAGCTCTTTCTAAAAACTTCTCGCGTCCCAAGTCGTAGCGGGTTTTACCTTCAGCCTTCAGCTGTTTATCTAAAATTGCTTGTACTGCAATACCAGAGTGATCTGTTCCCGGTAACCACAAGGTATTAAACCCCTTCATCCGGTGGTAGCGGACAAGAACATCAATCAGCGTATCGTTAAAGGCATGACCCATGTGCAGAGTGCCAGTGACATTCGGCGGGGGAATCATGATGCAATATGGTTCGCCGCCGCGATTCGGATCAGCTTTATAGACTTGGTTATCTTCCCAGTATTTTTGCCACTTGGCTTCGGTGCTAGAGGAGTCGTATTGGCTTGACAAGGTGGGGATTGTTGCGGTCATTGTCGGGAATGTGCTTTGGCTAAGGTAGTGACAGTTACTTAAAATTCTGCCATATATAAAAACTCCCACTTCTACTAGTTAGCAGCGGGGGCTAGAAAATGACTTTAAAGTCTTCTCGGACTATATCAGTACAGCACTTTTGAACCTGTACCTCTGCTGTTTTGTTCTGGCTGTAGTGTCAGTAAACTCTCACGAGTGTAGCCAAAATCACGGCTAATTTCTATGTGCCTCTTATTAAGGCGATCGCCAAGCCGCGTTTCATCCAAAAATCCATCTCCAAACTACTCCATCCCCATAAACACTGATTTTTGATTGCAGCAGTTGGCCCTCAGTGGATTGGAGATGAAGTCTAAATGTTTCACAGAGATTTTTACTGCTTTAAAGAGTGAGTCGAACATTACCGCGAAGGCTGGTCATCTCATCGTGTGCTTTTTGAAAAGCTGCGAACCGATGACTTTAAACATACTACACTTGTATTACTAACCTGTTCATACCTTTGAGGAGAAGAAAATGCCTACACTCACTCGCACCACAACCACAGACATGGAAGTTACTAGCATCCGCCTGGAGCGGGATCTGAAAGATAAACTTAAAGAACTAGCTGGTAATCAAGGATATCAAGCCCTAATTCGAGATATCCTTTGGAATTACGTACAGCAAAAATCCGGTGACTACAGTCCCCAATTTTCGCGTGCTGATATTCGAGCGAGTATTCCTGCAACAGCCCAAAGAGAAGAACATTGCCTACTTACAGGGCAATTAATCCGACCGCAAGAACCAATGTTATTAGGCCTTACTAGCAACGGAGATTTGATTCCAATATGCGTAGAGAGTTGGGCAAGATAGCCAAACCTGCTACAACCGCTGCTTGTTACCCAGTTGTTTCATACTTCTAATACCGCATCAACTGGGCTACAGAATAACCCTACCTGCTATCAGTTCCCAGTAGATACAGGTAGACTACTAAAGATACCCGCCAGAGGTTTGTGTAGCTGGAACTCAGTGTTGCATTACTTTTACGTAAGTTTTAAACGATCACTCCAGATAATCTAGGGAAATTACCGATTCTGCTGAGTTAGAGGCAAGATAATCTAGAGCGATAGAGTTTTTAGTAATATCATGGCGATTTTTGCCCACTGTTTTTTATTGCTTGCTTTGTTAAGCTCTGAATCAATGTGGGCATCCTAACTAGAGGGTGATTACAGATGAGGAAGCATGATAACCAAAGCTGGGGTAATTATAAAAAATCCACTGCACCACATCAGCTTGGAGGTGTGTCCAATGCATTGCTGCCAAAAAGTAGTGGGCCGCGATCGCAGATGATACCAGCAATGAAACTTTTATTGAAGTCGCAACTACACTCGCCAGATGAACTAGAACGATGCGCCAAAGGCGACTTGCCCGTTTCGGGATCGCCTGAATATCCGGTCAGATTAATGCAGCATACCTCACCCGCCCAGTTAAGCCAACAAATTAACGAAATTATTCTAAATAGCTCTACAGAAACACTGCTGCCTCAAATTGCGCAAGCATTAGGAGCCGCTTTCCGGGTAGACTGCTGCTTAATTATAGTTACGGCCGATTCCTCTACTCAAATTGGCTATTGGAATGACAACTCCGCAACGCCGCTACAACCGCAACTACTTGCAAGTAAGGCGCAGTTAATATCATTGATGTCAGCGGGTTGTGCAGCCCTGGTTATTGACGATAGTGAAAGTAACAATCACCCGTTAACAGAATGGCACCTACCGTCGCCAATCCGAGCTGTTATGGCAATTCCTATTTGGTTTCAGGGCAAAATGAATGGGGTAATTAGTTTGCTCCGTTCTCAGCCCTATCACTGGAGTGAGCTAGAAAAAGAACATGCTCTAGCTGTAGCTTCCCCAGTGGCGATCGCTATTTCCCAAGTTGTCCAAAATAGCTTGATTAGCTCTCTACAACAACAAGTACACGCCTCAAGCCAATACCAAAACTTGCTGAAGCAATTGACGTTCTCCAGCCGTAGCTCTTTAGAGTTGAATCAACTTTTTAAACAGGCGATCGCTGGTACGACTCAAGTTCTCCAGGTTGAGCGTGGTCTGATCGTAACCTTGAAATATGTCGATCCACTTTTTAAAACTCGGTCTAGAAAAAATATTCCCAAAGTAAAAGCTACTGTTGTTTGTGAATGGCATAGTGAGGAATTAAACGAACCAGAGTCTGATGCCCTTGTGTCTGTGTTAAACCAGTCCTTCTGGATATCCGAAAGTTGGTTGTGCCAGCAAGCATTCAGTAACTCTCCTAAACCGATAGTAATCGATGCTGAACACAAGCTTGAAGCAATTGATCCGGACAATGATCCTGCACTACTTTTCAATCTCAACCGCCTGCCCACTGTCTTGATCTTACCCCTAGAGAGTGGGGGTACAGTATTGGGGTTCTTAGTCCTACAGCACGGCTCTAATCGCCTGTGGCAATCACAGGAATTAGCACTTGTGGAATTGGTAAGTGCCCAGGTAAGTAATGCTATCATTCAAAGCCAGACCCTAAAACAGGTACAAGGTCTGGTAGAAGAACGCACGGCGCAACTCCAACGCAGTTTAGAAGTACAGGCAAAATTGTACGAAAAAACCCGTCAACAAATTGACCAGATGCGACAACTCAATCAGTTAAAAGATGAATTTGTCAGCACTATGAGTCATGAGTTGCGTACACCTCTCACTAGCATGAGCCTCGCAATTCGGATGTTACGTCAATCAGCCGGACTTCCACTTGATCGTCAGGCAAAGTACCTGGATATTCTAGAACAACAGTGTAATCAGGAAATTAACTTAGTTAAAGACATTCTTAAACTCCAGGAGCTAGAATCACATCAAGCCCCCCTTAACCTAGAAACTATTGATTTCAAACCTAAAATTCACGCTTTAGCTGATTCATTTGCCCAGAAATGGGCAGATAAAGGATTAAATATTACTGTAGATTTACCAAACGCTGCACTACTTATCCAAACTGATGCCGACAGTCTTGAGCGCATCCTCCAGGAACTTTTGACCAATGCCGGTAAGTATTCTGACCCAGATACTAATATTGTTTTGCAAGTAACTCACAGCAGTAATCAACAGGACAAGCAAATTGTTCTTACTCTAACTAACTTTGGTTCTGGCATTTCCCCAGAAGATGCGACCCATATTTTTGATAAGTTCCGTCGAGGTCAAGGTGTTACCCAAAAAGTAATTCAAGGCACTGGTTTAGGACTTGCTCTGGTAAAGTGCTTAGTACAACATTTAAATGGCACTATCGCTGTTTCCAGTAGCCCTGACACGAAATCTTTTGCTTGGAAAACCTGCTTTACCCTCACCCTCCCGCAGTTCTTTGACCACACCAAATCCTAGTTTAACTGTGACCAAACAATACGAACCTAACCTGGTTGTCCCCACCACTGATGACATTGGGGCAGAACTTATGACCGCTGAACAAGCAGCCCTGCTTCAAGACGTGGAAGTGCAAACTCAAGCAGTAGCAGATCGACAGCGACAAATTACAGCCAAAATTCAAATTTCTTACCCAGTAGAGCAAGTGTGGCAAGTCTTGACAGATTATGAAGCCCTAGCTGACTTCATCCCCAACCTTAGCCAGAGTCGTCTACTTCAGCATCCCGCAGGAGGCATTCGCCTTGAGCAAGTTGGCAGCCAACGCTTTCTTCGTTTAAATTTTTCGGCGCGTGTGGTGCTAGATTTAGAGGAAAATTTTCCTCATGAAATTAATTTCAATATGGTTGAGGGGGATTTAAAAGCTTTTATTGGTAGCTGGCAACTAAAGCCTGATGCAATTTCTGGCAACGGAACCAATCTCTACTATACTGTGCGTGTTTGGCCGAAGCGGACTATGCCTGTGACAATTATTGAACGCCGTCTTAGCAGCGATCTGCGGGTAAACCTCTTAGCTATTCGTCAACGAGTAGACGAGTTGTTTAGCCCAGATGCATGAGTTTTGATTATTCCCACTCAATCGTTCCAGGCGGCTTCGAGGTAATGTCGTAAACTACCCGGTTTACACCCCGCACTTCATTCACAATCCGGTTAGAGATCGTTTCCAATAAGTCGTAAGGAACACGCGCCCAGTCAGCAGTCATGCCATCTTCACTCTTAATCAAGCGCAATACAATTGGGTAAGCGTAGGTACGTTGGTCGCCCATAACACCCACACTACGAACAGGCAGTAAGACAGCGAAAGCTTGCCACAACTGGTTATACATACCGTGGCGGTTAATTTCCTGGCGGACAATTAAGTCAGCATCGCGCAGAATCTCTAATCGCTCTGCCGTGACTTCTCCCACGATCCGAATTGCCAATCCGGGACCAGGAAAAGGTTGGCGCTGCACAATTTCTTCTGGCAAGCCAATAGAACGACCAACTTTGCGGACTTCATCTTTAAAGAGTTTGCGTAGAGGTTCGACTAGCTTGAAGCGCAAGTCTTTGGGTAAGCCACCGACGTTGTGATGACTCTTAATTTTTACTGCCACCCGTTCGCCGGATTTGGGGTCGACATTGGTGTCAGCTGATTCGATAACGTCTGGATAGAGAGTACCTTGAGCGAGATAATCAAAGGGACCCAGCCGTTTAGATGCTTCTTCAAATACGCGAATGAACTCGTGTCCTATTCGGCGGCGTTTTTCTTCTGGATCAGTTACACCAGCGAGCAGTGCGAGGAAGCGATCGCGCGCATTTACATATTCTACCGGAATGTGGAACTGCTCTTGGAACAGCTTTAGCAATCGTTCCGGCTCTAATTTCCGCATAAAGCCTTGATCGATAAATACGCAAGTTAGTTGCTCTCCAATTGCCTTATATAGCAAGAAAGCAAGCGTAGAAGAATCTACCCCACCAGAAAGTGCCAACAGCACTCGCTTATTACCCACTCTGGCCCGAACTTCTCGAATTGATTCCTCGACAAAGGCAGCAGTTGTCCAGGTAGGTTCGCAGTCGCAGATGTGGTAAACGAAGTTGCGAATCAAAGCCAAACCCCCAAGGGAATGCACTACCTCTGGATGAAACTGCACGCCGTACAGTTTTTTTTCGTAGTTAGCGATCGCTGCACAAAGCGTATTTTCTGTATGTGCTAGCGCCTCAAATCCAAGAGGCAATGTGGTACATGAGTCTCCGTGACTCATCCACATTGTCGTGCCATCTTCCACGTTAGTGAGCAAGTCGGTAGGATCGTCAATTAATAACGATGCTTTACCATACTCTCCTCGATCTGCCCGTACTACTTCTCCACCTAGTTGATTTACCATCAGCTGCATCCCGTAGCATACGCCCAAGATCGGAATGCCTAAATGCCAAATCTGAGGATCGCAGACAGGAGCGCCATTGTCATAAACTGAACTTGGACCACCAGAGAGGATGATGCCTTTAGGATTTAACTGCTGTAACTGGGTAGCTGTGGTGCGATAGGAAAGGACTTCAGAATAAACCTGAGTTTCACGAATTCGACGCGCAATCAGTTCAGAATATTGAGATCCGAAGTCCAGAATTACAATCATTTGGCGATTCAACTGCACCAAAGATTCGCTTTGAGGGGGTATTTCTGTCTGTATCACCGATTTGTTCCTGAGGAAGAGAGTGAGTGGGTATAAATTTTTTTAGGTGCAGCAAAGACAGCAAACACTTCCCTATATGGCTATTTAAAAAGTTATTAATTAATAGTTGAATGGTTATTTTAATAAAGTTAGCACAACTGAGCTAATAAGGTAGAAGCAGTTTTACTTTTAACAATAATTTGGCGATCGCGGTCAAACAAAATTGAGCCAACGCTGACGTGGCGTTCGCTATGGTTAAAAATATAGTCTTGGGAGCGCTGGTCAATTGCTTGAGCGATCGCCGCATAGACCGCAATCACTAAAGCAGCATCTAAACTACGCAAGTATAAGAGCGCTGCTTCAGCAGTTGAACTAGCAAAAACAGCTTGCAGGACAGGTGTTGGCAACCCCAACTGAGCACAATGAGCTGTGAGGATTTCCAAGCGTCCATCGGCTAAGTGGTGATGAGTGTGAAAAATTCCTCCAGCTAATTTCATTAACTTGCCATGATAGCCAAACAACAAAATTCCCTTAACACTTTGTAGCCCAGCTTCTACTAATAGCGGCCCCAACCAGTTAGCTGTTTTCACTAACTTACTCGGATTAATACCTAGTTGCGCTGCTAAATCCAGTCCATTTTCCCCTACACAAAACACTAAACAATCAGAACAACTCGCCTTTTGTTGCACTTGCTTACGGCTTGCCTCTAATTGACCTGGAGCGCTCAAGGGTTGAGAAATTCCAGTTGTACCGAGTAGAGAAAGTCCATCGACAACACCAAAAGCAGCATTAGAGGTGCGTTCAGCCAAGCGTCGCCCTTCTGGGAGAATAATCGTCACCTGAACTTTTTCTCCCGATTTTAGTAGCTGCCCCAAGTTTTTTTGTAACAACTGTTGCGCGTAACCATAAATAGCGGCTTCCCCTCCCTCACTATGCCGTCCCAGCCCAACACCTCCTTTAATCAGCACTGACTCTCCATTTTCCCTACTCGATTGCCATTCTACCAAGGCCCAAATTGGTGTATTGCGAGTGAGGTCAAGATTATCGCCTGGATCGCTGCGAGTAATTGCCAACGCCATTCCCTCCGTAAGCTCAGCGGTTTGCTCGACGGGAATTTCGACAGTTTGAACTGGATCAATTAAATCAACCAGTACCGATTCAACCGCTTGACGGTGGCGTAACCAATATAAAGCTGCGATCGCTGCGGCACAGGCAAACACCGGTAATGTATATCCAGAACGAGGCGTTTTAACTAAGGGCATTTCAATGAATAGACCTCGGTAGATAAAGAAAAAAGCATTGTTATGTAAGCGGAAGGTTAAGTTTAATCAAGCTAGTTGTGGTCAGCTGCTCAATAATTTCCTGCTCTTGTAATTTATAAAGATGCGATGCCCCAAAGGGGCTTGCCCGTTCGGGCTCGCGTCACTGATCTGACCTGAGCAAGAGCTGGTGATGTTTAAATCGCCGTGAATAGCTACCACCTCTAGTTTAAAAATAAATTCTGGTTGGAGTTTTTGTTTCAATAGATTTAGAAACTTCTCTTTCTGTTGACTGTTGCCCAGCCGAGCATCTCCAGCCTATCCTGCAAAAAGAACGTCTAATTGACTCTCCAGGGTGCTTTCTAACCCTGCCCTTCTTATGCTGGTATGTGAGTACACACTCAGCTGTCCCTAAATTTAACTTAACGTTGGATTTTGCCCTAGTGGAAACATTATCTGCTCCATCTTTCAAAATACTAGAACCTTCTGCAGCATCAGTACAGCCTCCACCGCAGCACCAACTTTCCACACAAGATATTAGGACTAGCCTCAAAGCTTCGACGCTTGATGGCATCTTTGCTGCAATCTTTGTCAGTATCACCAGCGGCGTATTGCTGACTAACTTCTTGCTTCAACTGGGGGCTAGCTCCGTAGAGATCGGGATGCTGTCATCAATTCCCCTGTTGTTAAACTTACTACAGCCGCTGGGAGCTTATTTTGCTGATCGCACTACCAGCCGTCATATTTATTGCTTGTGGATTTTCGGCGTGTCACGGCTACTGTGGCTATTTTTAATTTTAGGTATTGGTTGGGTTAGCTGGCCTAATACTGATCCGCATCGGCTGGTCAGTTGGACATTGGCAATGGTCTTAGTAACCCACATTCTAGAATCTTTGGGCAGTTCGTCCTGGGTAAGTTGGATGGCAGCGCTGGTTCCACATCGATTACGAGGGAGGTATTTTGGCTTTCGTAATAGTGCTGGTAGCTTGACCAATCTGCTTAGTGCGCCGCTACTTGGATTTGCAGTGTCCGCTTGGCCCAGCGGACCAATCCAAGGTTATGGTGTGGTCTTGTTTCTGGGGGTGTTGCTAGGGATAGTAAGTCTGGGATTTCAGTTTTTTATGGTGGATGTGAATCCGCAACATCCTGTGCAGTCTGTTTTTTCTAGGATAAGACCCGACGAAGGCTTTTCCCGTGAGAAAAATGCGGCAGACAAGCGCCCAGTTAGTATTTTGAAAGATTCAAATTTCTTAATATTTCTGTTCTACATTGGAGTGTGGACGTTTGCCGTCAACCTTAGTACTCCCTTCTTTAATCTTTACCTACTGGACAATTTAAAATTAGATCTCAATTGGGTCACACTTTACACAAGTTTGACTGCTGGGGCAAACTTAGTAATGTTGGTACTGTGGGGCAAGTTGGCAGACCGCCTGGGGAATCGTCCGCTTTTATTGTTAGTGGGTATTTTGGCAGCAATAACACCATTATTCTGGCTGGGAGTGGGGGCTGACTCAATTTCCCAGTGGGTGTGGCTTCCGGTGATCCACCTGTTTAGCGGCGGAACATGGGCGGCAATTGAATTGTGCAGTAGTAATATCCAAATGGAAATTGCTCCGATTGAGCATCCTTCTTCCTACTTTGCGATCGCCGCAGCTATTGCTGGTGTCTGTGGTGCTGCGGGGACAACAGTAGGTGGTTTTCTGGCGCAGCTAACTCAATTTGGTGGGTTACCAGGACTGTTTGCCTTATCAGCTGTGGTGCGATTAATTGCTCTATTGCCTTTGATTTTCGTGAAAGAGCCACGTAGTCAGCCAGTAGTTAAAGTAATCCAAAATCTTTTTCACTTCCAGCAGCGATCGCCACTACTTCAAGCAGTAAGAATTGTAGATCCGGCAGAATAAGGGGTAAGGGATGGATAAAATACCAACCCCAATTTAAAAACTATGAATCAAGTTGATTATCTCCGGATCAGTTTAATCGATCACTGCAATTTCCGGTGTCAATACTGTATGCCAGAGGGTGCAGAGCTAGATTACATCTTGCGGCAACAGTTGTTGACCCACGCGGAATTACTGACTCTGATTCAAGAGGTTTTCATTCCTGTTGGATTTACGCGGTTTCGCTTGACTGGAGGTGAACCGTTACTGCGTCCAGGTGTAGTGGATTTGGTACGCGCGATCGCATCCCTTCCCCAAACCCAAGATCTGTCAATGACAACAAATGGATTTCTCCTGGCTAAGATGGCGGCGGAACTCTACGCGGCTGGACTGCGGCGGATTAATATTAGCCTCGACTCCCTCGATCCAGAAACCTTTGACCAAATCATTGGCAATCGTAGTCGTTCTCGCTGGCAACAAGTTTGGGAAGGTATTCAAATTGCCCATCAAGTCGGATTTGATCCCCTGAAGCTGAATGTAGTTGTAATCAGGGGCGTTAATGACAACGAAGTTTTGGATTTAGCCGCCTTGACAATTGAGCGCCAATGGCATGTCCGTTTTATTGAATTTATGCCAATTGGGAATGCTCAATTGTTTGGCGATCAAGGTTGGGTGGCTTCAGCTGATTTGCGTCAGCGTATCCGCGACGTTTTTGGCTTGAGAGAATCGCAAGTTCGGGGAAACGGACCTGCTGATGTATTTCAGATTCCAGGGGCCAAAGGCACACTGGGATTTATTAGTCAGATGTCGGAATGTTTTTGCGATCGCTGTAACCGAATGCGTCTCTCAGCGGATGGCTGGCTGCGTCCCTGTCTTTTAAACGAAAGCAATCAAATAGACTTAAAAACTGCTCTTCGCGCTGGCACTGATCCAGCCCAATTACAGCAACAAGTACGCGATTTGCTTGCCCTTAAACCAGAGATTAACTTCAAGCAAAGAGAATCAGGCACTACTGGAATCTACACTCGTACCATGTCTCAGATTGGCGGCTAAAAAATAGTTATGAGTTCTAAGTTATGAGTTCTAAGTTTTGGAATAAGTATTGAGTTGTCAATCCCCGCAATTTAATTCCTTTAATTTGATCTCCCAAGCTGATAACTTTTGAAAACTTCTTTAACTCAAAACTCAACCCTCAAAACTCAAAACTATTCTTAGGCTTGTCGTGAGTAGTATTCAACCACCAGTAGTTCATTGACTTGCAGCGCTACCCATTCGCGCTCAACCAAGCTGTTAACCTTGCCAACCATCTTGTTTTTGTCAAACTCCAGATGACTGGGCAAATTCGCCAAGCCTGGGTATTGCAAATTAGTTTCTACCATCTTGCGTGATGCTTCCCGGTTTCTAACAGCAATAGTTTCTCCAGGACGGCACTGATAGCTAGCAATATTGACTACGCGGTCGTTGACCGTCACATGACAGTGATTTACCAGTTGGCGCGCAGCTGGCATAGTGGGAGCCATACCCATGCGGAAGACAGTGTTATCTAAGCGCATTTCTAATAGTTGCAGCAGCACTTGTCCGGTTGAACCAGTAACACGTCTGGCTCTACGCACATAACGTAGCAGCTGCTTTTCAGTTAGACCATAGTTGAAGCGGAGTTTTTGCTTTTCCTCCAGACGCACGGCATATTCAGAGCGCTTCTTGCGATTCTGACCATGCTGACCCGGCGGGTAGGCTCTTCTGGCGCTTTTACGAGTTAATCCTGGTAAATCACCCAGGCGACGTACAATTCTAAGGCGTGGACCTCGATATCGGGACATAGAGTTTCCTTTTTCTATCCTTTAAACTTAATCCAAACGTACTATTTTAAATCTAAAATAACCAAATTGCAAAAAACTTTGTTCATTTCTGGGGTGGTAAAGAGCCTCTAAAGAAAAACGGCGCTATACACTCTGTTAGCAATTGAGATAGCTTGAAATAAAACTTTGGAGAACTGTAGTCCTGATGCAAAGAAGAAGTAATATGCCCACCATACGACAAAAGTGCGTTAGCGTTAGCACGTCAGCTTGCCACTGGCATCGCGTCTCCGTTGCCCTTAGAGCAGATTGCACTTCTAGTTTGATTCAGTTTGCGACTGCCCAATTGGCTATTGCTGGTTGGTTAGCAATGACTCTCTCCAGTACAGCAGCGACCATCCCATCCTCCTACCGAAATCAGTACCGTGGTTGCGCTGGGAGACTGCTGAGTGTCGGCATTCCTGCTGAAGCGGCAGCAAGTGCTTGTGCAGAGGCACTCCGTCCCCAAGATTTATCCAAATGTGTTGTTGAGATTGAACGGCAGACAGAACTCGCAGCAGAGGATGCTCTTTCCTCTTGTAGACAAGTGCGACGACCTAACGAGTTAGCCAGATGTGTTGTAGGAATCAGTCGCAATCAGGAAGAAGCTATTCCATCCGTTCTCAATTACTGTGGGCGCAGCTTATTACCGGAGCGCTTTGCTGAGTGTGTAGTGGGATTGCGTGTTGAAGCCGATTTTGCCCCCACCGATGCAATGGAGACTTGTATTGATGCCAGTGACGTGATTGGTGAAGTTGCTCCCAACTTTGTGCCTGGGAATCAGACACCGTTAATTGATCCAAACTCCACACCTGTTGGACCTGAGGAGCAGACACCGCTAATTCAACCAGCTCCCTCCATACCAGTACCTCAGGATTTAACACCGCTGGAGCCAGACCCCGCACCAACTGAGCCTCAGAATCAGACACCGCAAGATCAGCAGCCAACACCTATTACTACCTCTATTAATCCTGAGAGGTAGTAATTAGTAATATTCCAAAAAATCATAGATGTGATCTTGCTGGAACTGGTCGTTGCTTGAGTGCTTGCATAATGTTCATTGCGCTTTGGGATTCTGCTATGTTTCCTTGCTCAGAAAACAGAATTGCTGCTTGCTGATAATCTGTAGTAGCTTTTTTGTAAAAGGCTGCGGCTTCCTCAGGATTATCGATCTTGTCTCCTAGCTGGGTATAAATATTACCCCGATTGAGGTAGGCATCAGCACGACCAGGATTTATTTCAATTGCCTTGTTCAAGTCTGCGATCGCTTCTTGACTGTTTCCAAGTTTGTTGTGTGCAACACCCCGATGGCTATAACCAATACCATCTTCGGGATATATTTCAATAGCTTGAGTGTAATCCTTAATTGCTGCCATATGATCTCCTAAAGCTTGATGAATATCTCCTCGGCTAACGTAGATGTAAGCAAAGCTGGGATTGCGTTCTATCGCTTTGGTGTAATCATCAATCGCTCCCTGATTGTCTCCTAATTTGTGCCGCAGCTCACCCCGATTGATGAAGCCAAACTCATGATCAGGATTGAGTAGAAGCGCTTGGTTATAGTCCTCCAGTGCTCCTCGATAGTCCTTTTCAGCAAGTTTTTCCAGTGCTTGGTTTAAGAAGCGCTCAGCCTCGCGTTCTTTAGGTGTGAGTGATTGGATTTTTGTAGTTCTTGGCGTAGTTCTTGGCGGTGACTGATGCTTTGGTAAAGTCGTACTTGGCGATGAATGAGACTCTTGTGAAGTCGTATTTGGAGATGAATGAGACTCTTGTGATATTGCAGGCGTTGCAACAATAAGGTTTACACCTATTACAGTTGCTATTGTGATTATTTTCTGGAGAGAGTACATGTCTTTTTTTCGCTTAGAATTACTGAAGGCAAGAAAATTAAAATTGCAGCAGACTACTTGCTATTAAAGTTAAAACGTCTTAGACTTGCTGAAAAAACATTGAAGAATTGACTCTTTAAAATCGGTATTGTAAGCATTATTTTGTCACTAAAATAACCCTGTGGGCGAGTTAGAGGATTACAGCATGCACAATTAAATTGCAGATTCTTCCAGCTCCTTACATGATAACTAAGTATTAAGATTAGTGAAGTTACTGGTGGTGGTCAAAAGACAGGCTGTCAAACTTCGTTCTTACCCTTTGACACTGTTAAGTTTTTTGCCTTACTTTAGCGGTTTGTATTTCTTTATACGATTCGGAGAGCCGCTGTTAGAGCTTGTTGATTAGATTTAAAGCTTTTTGGTAGGGCAAGTTTTATTCCCAACTGATCAAGACTTTGGGTACTTTTGTTAGGTCTTCGATGGCTGGCTGGTAACTTAGTTGATGTAAGCAAGTCCTCGGTTGACATAAGCTTCTGCATTAGCCGGATTGAGCCGTAGTAATCGAGTGAAATCATGTACTATACCAAAGTTGTCCCCATCGCTGCTTTACAAGACAAATTGTCAAAGTAAGTCATAAGTTAGACATAAACTAAGTATCTAATCAGAGGAACAAGGATAATCTGAGAAGAGGAACATATGCGCTATGCCGATCTACATCTTATGGCTTCTCTACCTGAGTACCGTCCTAAACAAATGTCTCTAGGTCCCCTAGAGGCAGAAATTTTAAATATCATCTGGGAACTCGGTTCTGCTACTGTTAAAGATGTACATGATCGCATTCTGGCTGACCCAAATCGGGAGTTAGCATATACCTCCGTGACCACAGTGCTACGTCGCCTGACTGAGAAAGGCTGGCTAGCATGTGATAGACGAGAGCGGGCATTTTATTGGCGACCAATGATTACGCAGCAGCAGGCACAGGTAATTAAGGCTCACGAGCAGTTGCACAGATTTTTAGCAGTGGGCAACCCCGACATTGTGGCTGCATTCGCAGATAGCCTTGACGCTGCAAGCGTAGAACAATTAAAATTAATCTCCCAACGTATTGATGCTACACGCCAAGCTAGGGAGAAAGATTAATGCATCTGACCATGATTCTGATTGCATTGGGGTTAGTCTGGTGGTACAGATGCAGATGGTCACGTCCTCAAGGTAATTGGACTCAACGTTGGCAGCGATCGCTATCGGTGTTTCTCTTCCCCCCACTGCTGCTAACAATAACTGCTTTAGCTGTGCTTTATATGGGACCTGACGAGGAACCAAGGATTTGGCAGGCGCAAGGACGATTCAGTTACTTGCTTGCCTCAGTCTTCTGTGGGTTGGCAGGAGTCTTATGCCTTAAACTAGCAATTCAAAGTTGGAGGTCTCTGCAACAGGTTCGGACCTGTCCCCGACTTAACTTTATGGGTAAAAATAGCCGCATTCTCGACAATCCGATCCCCTTCAGTGCCTTAATCGGATTTTGGCAACCCGAATTACTCGTCAGTCAGGGACTGTTGAATACACTCGATAAGGCTCATCTTCAAGCTGTACTCCAACATGAGCAAGGGCATTACTATTATCGGGACACATTCTGGTTTTTCTGGCTTGGCTGGGTGCGCTCCTACACTGCCTGGTTACCCAATACAGAAGTACTGTGGCAAGAACTATTGCTATTGCGGGAAATGCGAGCTGACCGTTGGGCGGCTCAAAAAGTAGATCCCTTGCTATTGGCAGAATCTCTGCTTGTAGTCGTGAGTACTCTACCTGTGTCAGATAATTGTTGTGCGCCCTTTAGCTGTGCTGCACCGCGTAGCCGTCTGGAAGAGAGGATAGAAGCACTTTTAGCATCCGAGTTGAGCTATCATCAGCCTAGCTTATGGTCTTGGACGTGGTTACTTTTGGCGTTCCTGCCTTTGACAGCTGTGCCATTTCACACTTGTTCGCACTTAAGTATTAGTCATTAGTAGGCTGTAATTCTTAGGGGAATCGTCCCTCAGAAATAACAGCACAGGTAAACAACTCGCCCAAGGTGTGCGAAACCGATGCAATGAAAGACAGGACGCGGTAATGATCGCTCTCAATTACAATAATCCAATAGACCAATCGATAACTCATAGCCAAAGCGCACCAATACTATAGAGGCGAATATGCCAAGAACTCAGAAAAACGACAATTTTATTGACAAGTCCTTCACAGTTATGGCAGACATTATTCTGAAAATTCTGCCCACCAATAAAAAAGCAAAAGAAGCCTTTGCCTATTATCGTGACGGTATGTCGGCTCAAGCGGACGGCGAGTACGCTGAAGCCTTGGAAAATTACACTGAAGCCCTAGAACTAGAGGAAGACCCTTTCGACCGCAGCTACATTTTGTATAATATGGGGTTGATCTATGCCAGCAATGGTGATCATGAAAAAGCTTTAGATTACTATGAACAGGGGATCAGCTTGAACCCCCGCCTGCTCCAAGCGCTGAACAATATTGCCGTGATCTACCACTACCAAGGGGAAAAAGTCAAGGAAGCAGGGGACAGCGACGCAGCGGAGAGATTGTTTAACAAAGCAGGCGATTACTGGAAAAGAGCGATTAGCATTGCTCCTAATAACTATTTAGAGGCACAAAATTGGCTCAAAAATACTGGGCGATTGCACAGGGAATTTTAGAAGGCTAAATAATGAATTATGAAGTGTAAATTTATAGTTTATCATTCGTGCTTTTTATGATTGACCGTGAACAGGTTCGTAAAGTTGCCCATCTCGCTCGTTTAGAATTGCCACCTGAACAAGAGGAGCAACTTACTACTCAACTAGGCAGTATTCTGGATTATTTTGAACAGTTAAGTGAACTTGATGTTACTGATGTGCAACCGACCACACGAGCAATTGATGTTAGTAACGTGATGCGACTAGATGAGCTGCAACCTTATAGCGATCGCGAAGCCATCCTTAAGAGTGCGCCTGAACAAGAAGGTGAATTTTTCAAAGTGCCAAAAATTCTTGGTGAAGTCTAAGTTCCCTTGGCACACCTGCTTGTAAAACTTAAATTCCGATCACAATCACCCTTTAATATCTAGTTAATATCTAGGCACAAAGTTGCCAGCACTTAAAAAGGTAACCTGAATAAGACTTAGCTAACTTAGCAACTAGATAACGCCATATGTGAGATTGGTAGTTTAGTTTGGGCATCCTAAGTTTAGTCCAACTAAATTTAAGGGTAGAGGATGATCGTCAAAGAACTGGATGAACTCTCTGCGGTAGATAAGTTTGCTAAGGCAGGTAGGGCAGCGGAAGAACAGATGGTGTACTACCTGCGTCGAGCTTTCGCAGACGATAAAAATATTTATGTCTTCAATGACCTCCGCCTCGAACAGGAACAGGACGCGGCACAGATTGATCATCTGATTCTGCATCGATATGGAGCCACTATTGTCGAAAGTAAAAGCGTTACAACCCGAATTCAGGTTAATGAACCGGGAGAGTGGAGCAGATGGTTTAACGGCTCGTTGAAAGGAATGCCCTCACCTGTTCTTCAGGCTCAAAGACAAGGTGATTTTCTCAGAAAGTACCTAAATGCTCAATCCGAAATGCTTTTAGGCAAAATGTTGGGCTTTCGCCAATCCACCTTTAGAAATATGCCTCTTGATATTCTGGTAGCAATTTCTGATTCAGGGATCATCAATCGCCCGAAGAAAGTGCTTTTAGAAGAAGTGTGTAAGGCTGATCAAGTAACGGAGCGGATTCAGGCAAAATTTGAAAAAAGCCGAAAAGCTAATAGTTTGTTCAATTTCGACCTCAAAGAGTCGCTTTACTCGTTCACAGAGAATGAGTTATCTGAAATTATCAAGTTTTTGCTTAAACATCACAAACCCACCAAGCTTCAACCTGAGCAAAAAACCTCGCTCCCTAATCAGGTAGTCGAGTCTACACCACTGAAAACAAAGCCAGTGCAGCCAGCAGGAAAACTGATTTGTCGCCATTGCCAGACCAACAAACTCTCGGTTGAGTATGGTAAGTATGGCTACTACTTGAAGTGCCTAGAATGCAGTAAAAATACACCAATAAATGCTATCTGTAAAACTTGCGGTGATAAAGAGAGAATTCGCAAGAGCAGCAGAGAGTTCTATGCTGAGTGTAGTTGTGGTACTTCTACTCTGTTTTACACCAATTCTGTACTTAATTAAAAGGGGTTGTGAGGATTGAAATTTCTGTTATGTATTAGGTAGGACACTGATGGCAGACATTCAATTCTGATACTTAGTCAAAGAAGGAATACAATTCAAGCCTCATTCTAATTCCCCTAATAGTTTAAGTTGTCAAAGGAGATTATTTATGGGTTTGGGTATACTCGCAGACGGAAAGTGGATTTCTGAACGTGATCAAGAAGACGAGCAAGGCAAATTCATCCGCCCCTCAACGGCATTCCGCAACAAAATTACAGCGGACGGTTCTAGTGGCTTTAAGGCTGAATCAGGACGCTACCATCTTTATATTTCTTGGGCTTGTCCTTGGGCGCACCGAACCGCGATTATGCGTCGGGTGAGGGGACTGGAGGATGTTATCAGCCTATCAGTGGTGGCACCGGAAATCGAGCAGAATAGTTGGGAATTCTCCGATGAACCTGGCTGTATTCCTGATACAGTTAACCATACTCGCTATCTCTGGGAAGTGTATCTTAAAGCTGACCCAGACTATAGTGGGCGGGTGACTGTTCCGGTTCTTTGGGATAAACAAACTAACACGATTGTCAACAATGAATCGCGGGAAATCATTCGGATGTTCGATACACAATTTGATGCATTCACGCGCATTAATGTGAACTTCTATCCGGAAGACTTACAAACAGTTGTTGACGAGACAATTGATGCCATCTACCAACCAATTAATAACGGTGTCTATCGAGCAGGCTTTGCTACTACTCAATCGGCTTATGAAGAGGCTGTAACAGAACTATTTGATGCTCTCGATTATTGGGAAAGAGTGTTAGAGCAGCAACGCTATTTATGTGGCGATCGCCTCACTGAAGCAGACTGGTGTATGTTTACCACGCTGTTCCGCTTTGATTCAGTTTACTACGTCCATTTCAAGTGCAACTTACGCCGCATTGTGGATTATCCCAATTTGTGGAACTACCTTAAAGATTTGTACCAACAGATGGGAGTCAAAGAAACGTGCAACCTTGACCATATCAAACGGCATTACTACAAGAGCCATCCCAAGGTAAATCCAACCCGCATCGTCCCTAAAGGTCCACTGATTGATTTTGATGCACCCCACAATCGCTTTGAACTTTTTAAGTCCTTAAAATATGCCTAAAAGTACAAGCCGTAACAATCGGAGGTTGAAGGGTCTGTTAATAGTATGTTAGTCGTGACCGTTTTGAAATGTTAGTCAGGCTTCACTACTAACACTGAACAAGGGGCATCCTCAACAACTTGACTGCTAACAGAACCCTGTAGAATCCGCTTGACTCCTGTTAAACCACGACTGCCAATCACAATCAAGTCAGCCTGGTAGATATTAGCAAGGCGAATAATTTCTTCAGCTGGGTCGCCAGTAACAATTTCTAATTCGCTCTCTCCAGGCAGGTTAGCTTGGTATGATTGTAGCTGCTTTTCAATATGTCGATAAGGAAGTAATTCAGCATCGGTATGAGGTCGGTCAGCAACTATTTCCAGGTTTGATTCTGGTGGGGAAATGACATGAGACAGGATAATTTTTGTTGCTGGTTGCAACTGGAGTTCTTGTAAAGTCTGAATTACCCGCTCTGAAAGCTCGGAATCGTCGAGAGCCACCACAATTATTTTTAGCACCAGCAATCCTCCTTTGAGCTTCCTGAAGGGCAGAATATAGTCTTAACTTTAGTTCTGATTTAAGAAGTAATGAACTAAGAAAAGGTTTTATTCAAAACTCATAATCCTCATCTCCCTTACTTTGCATTCGTAGCCGCACTGAGTCTGCATGAGACGGCAAACCCTCCGTTGTCGCCAAGATATCAATTGCCCCGGCTACTTTCTGGAGTGCAGTTGGCGAATACTGGATCAGACTGGAGTGTTTTAGGAACGTTTCAACTCCTAAAGCAGAGGCATAACGGGCTGCGCCCGAAGTAGGCAGCGTGTGGTTAGGTCCAGCTAAATAATCTCCCACCGCTTCGGGTGTAGAGTAACCAAGGAAGATAGCCCCGGCATGGCGAATATGCTCAAGTAGCGCCCAAGGATCGGCTACTTCTAGTTCTAAATGTTCTGGTGCAAATTCATTTGAGAATTCTGCTGCTGCAATTAAAGAGTCTACAACGACAATTAAGCCGTAGTGAGCGATCGCTTTTTCGGTCAGTGTCCGGCGCGGATGATCCACCAGTTGTCTCTCGACTGCGGCTTGCACGCTCTTAGCCAACCCCGCATCCGTTGTCAATAAAATTGCTGCCGCCATCGGATCATGTTCAGCTTGCGCTAACAAGTCAGCTGCCACATGAACAGGATTAGCATTTTCGTCAGCAATAATTAGCACCTCCGTTGGTCCTGCTAAGGAGTCAATGCCAACGGTGCCGTAGACAAGTTTTTTAGCCAGGGTAACGTAAATGTTGCCAGGACCAGTAATTAGATTAACTTTAGGGATTGTTTCTGTGCCGTAGGCTAATGCCGCGATCGCCTGAGCGCCCCCTACCCGATAAATTTCTTCTACCCCGGCTTCCTGGGCGGCAACCAGCACTGCTGGATTAATCGTCTTGCCTACTCCCGGCGGCGTTACCATTATTCGGCGCGGTACACCCGCCACTCTTGCTGGAATCGCATTCATTAGCACCGTACTAGGATAAGCTGCCCTACCA
>JBGTCQ010000235.1:0-16086 GCA_041748755.1 Chroococcidiopsidaceae cyanobacterium
TAGAAAGCGCAATTACCTTTTCTAAACAACACTTAATAGTAGGTGAGATAGATCCGGTCGGCAATTCATCAAGAGCGCCAAACCTTTATACCTTTAGGTATTCATGTTATAGCGTGGGCATTCTTGCCGTTGATAGGTAAAAAAAATAGTTGGGTTACAAAAACTGCATCAAAGGCACAATGCAATCTTGACAAGGTAGTCTTTATGATTGAGCAACTCCTGATACCGCTCAGTCAGATTAGCATCCTGCTAATTAGCTTAGAGAGGCTTCGACGTATCATAAAAGATGGATTCAGAACCTCACAAAAATTACCAAAATTATTAGCACTAAACTATGGCAGCAACAAAGATCAGAAAGACACCTGGAATCTGTAATGGAGCTGCCTGTATCGGTCGGACGCAGATTCCAGTTTGGAAGTTGATTGCCTTGTACTCCGATGGATGTTCAGAAGCAAACTTATTGAGCGACTATCCCAATCTGACTAAAGATGACTTGAAAGCCGCCCGAACTTACTACGCTCAAAATCCTGTTGAGATTGATGAAGTGATGGTCACGGAGCGTTTGCGTTCGCCCTACAGCCCTTCGGGCATCCTTCGGCAGGCGTTGCCGCAGGCTAGCATGGTCGTAGAGCATACCGCCTTCGGCATCGCGGCTCAAAACTCGGATATTTAACGCTCGTCTTCCTCTTGAGGGTATTGTGTTGCAAATAATCAATACAATTTATGCCCTACAAACTAGAACAAATGTACTAAAACAAATAAATTTGTATGTACAAGTTTTATGATGTAAGCAGGTAGTACGTATTGGCAACAAATATACTGTGGTTTCGCCGCGACCTTCGCCTCGAAGATAATGAAGTCGTTACTAATGCCGAAGTCATTTCTGGGATACTAAGGCGAGACAACGCCACAGCTACTCCTGCCAAACCCCGATCTAACGCTCGTGGTGAGAATGGGGTAACGCTGGTTGCTTCCACCGCCCGTAGAAACTGTTATGCCAGCTTTGGAACCGCTCGTAGTGAGAGCGATCGCGGGGTCGGTGGACGTTGAGTAGTGTTACAACCAGACCCGGACGTTTGGGATCTCGACCGACTCGGCTTGTCGCCTGGATGTACTCAGCAGCTGTCTTAGGTTGTCCAAGCACGACCATCAACCCTAGCCGCACAATATCTAAACCTACCGAAATCATATTGGTAGCGAGGGCTACATCAACCCGCTCTTTTTCAGGAAAAGGGAGTGCTAAACAACGCTTGGTATTTGCTACTTTGTTCGTACTAACTCGTGAAGTCAGTTCTTCTGGCTCATCGTCAATCTTGCGGTTGAGGAACGAACCAACCAATTCCCCGTGAAGTAGGCGATCAAAGTACTTTGTAAGCCGCGAACTGACTTCATCCTCAACAATCCGACGACTACCCCCAAGTTCGCGCAGGGAGTTCGAGAAGATATCAACCTGACTGCGACCAAAGAGCGCTTGAATTTGGCGGCTGGCACGGTTAAGCAAGTCATGAGCATGAGCCATCTTCCCAGCTTGGGGAGGCTCAATAAGTGTGTTTTGTTGAACTACGATCCAGGTGCGATATTCTACAACCATCGGGACCAGCATCTGTCGAATGGCATCAGCACTTTCTGCCTGAGCTAGTGCTTCCATACCCAGTTGCATGTCTTTAATCGGCGCTGGCTCTACTCTGGGTACATTGGCGGTAGGAATCCATGTGGTGCAGACTTGGGTGCAATGAGCTTGATTAACGCCTTTGGCGATCGCGGAGACATTATGACCGACCGCAAACTCATAGTCATAGCGATACTGGAGGCTGGCGATCGCTTCATCCCAGTCATTGCTATCTATGCCCCGCATATCTGACCGCGGAATAAACCCTTCTTTGCACTGTACCGTCAAGCAGGTTTGGAAAGTAAACGTTGTATCTTTGTCACTGGAATGCATCTGGCGATAGTTCACTAGAAAGATAGACACCGAAAGAGTGCCTTGATCAAATCGACTGGAGTGAACTGGGCGACAGTTGACCACCAGTGTTAGACCGCTACCGCCAGGAATGTCAATTGAAACCGAATCCTCAGCCGCTGCAACGGGAACAGTGAGGTTGACTGATTGAGGAATGCGCCGCCATCCCTGTGGCTTTCGTTTCTTGTCGTCTGGTTCAGGGATTTTAGAACTCTCTTCCTCCAACTCAATGGGGATATAGTCGCCCCAGTTGACAGTGGCTTGTAGTTCCTGCGTTTGTTGAGATATCAGAAAGCTCAGCCCCATCGAAGAGGGAAACAATGCTTTTCGGGCCGATGCTTTTTCTGGGGTTTGACTGTCTTCGCTCGATTCACTTGCCCCTAATTCTTCCAGTTCATCATCTCCAGTATCATCGGAGTGCTCTTGTGGACGTGTTCCCGAAAGAGCCAGAAACCCTGTGAGATAACACTTAGAGGGCGATTGTGTCAGCACTTCCTCAGCATGTGATCTGTATCGGTGGGGGTGGGTCCTACTAGGTCAAGCTGGAGGGCATCGACGAGGGTGGCACGAATTTCTGAAGCGGTGGTTTCGGACACTGACAACAACCTTAGTGAGTGGGAGGGGTTAACGGGGTAGGATATCGTCTAGGCGAAGTTGAAGGTGGGGCAGCAAAGGGGAAGTAATGGGTTGTCCCAGGCGGTACTGCTGCTGGGTATATTCTTCGCCCACCAGTTGACAAACGGTAAAGGTGGGTTGTTTAGGTTTACCGATGAAAGCAATGCCGCCTAACCCTCGATAATCCACAATCCAATATTCAGGGATACCGAGTAGCGCATATTCTTCAACTTTTCTAGCGTAATCGTTTTCCCAGTTTGTGCTTACCACTTCAACTGCAAGCTTGATAGAGCGCCCCAAGGTAATCACGAGTTCTTGCTCCCATCGGGGTTCGCTAGAAAGCACGGTTTCGTCTAAGACAATAATATCGGGACGGCGAGCCGTGGTGACATCCGAAAATGGGCGAATCAGACAGGTGCGAGGAATGAACCAGGGAAGTTGCTTGTGAGTAATGGCGATGCCAATTTGCGTTGCAAGCTTGCCGCTGACAGTTTCGTGAGATCCGGTAGGCTCCATGTCAATTAGTTCTCCATCAGCCATCTCATAACGGGGGTCATCGCCATATTGGGCAACGAATTCATCGAAGGTGAGGAGTTTGGAAGGGGTGTAAGTCATAATCGAACCTCTTATTTAGGCGATCGCATCGCATCGCATTATTTTTATTTTCTTAAACAAGTTCGCACAATCGGTTGAATTGTACATTTATCAATTTGTTAGTTATGCGTCTAAGCCAGGAATGATAGGAACTTGAGTCATGGCGTTGCTGAATTAAGAGATGAATAGTTAAGCACGATGAGGGACAGGTATATCACCAAACTTGAGGTAATGAAGTAACAACCGAATTGAATGAGCCAGCATATCCAGAGACTTGGAATAACACAAGGTTTTACGATGCAGAGGCGCTAAATAATGACGTAAACGGGTTTTTTCCCCCTCGACTCGTGTCATATAGGCGCAGCCGCCACTTGCGAGCTGGAGGTAACCTCCAGCTCGATTGGCGGTTTTGCTGACAATCTGATCTCCTGGAGGAATAAAGCAAGGATAAACAGACCAACCATCAGTGACAATAAAATAGCACTGCCAAGAGGCAACAATCTTCCACAATGGGGCGAAAGTTTCCGCACTATGGTCACCTAACACCCACCCTAAAATTCCGGCTCTGAAGTGGTCTACCGCCGATCGAGCGCCAGATTTTAGTTTTTTTGAGCGGACAAAAGTTTCCAGTTCATCCAGTTCGCCCACTTCGGGAATTTGGTCAGGATTATAGGCATCGGGAATTAACTGTCCCACCGCTCTAAAGAGCGCTAATCACCGTTGTATAATGCACGCCTTTGACTCGTTCAATCCCCCGAAATCCCAAGACAAGAGACATACATTTTTAGGCATTCGCGCCTCACCTCATCGCTGTACCTCGATAGGATTGATAGTTATCAATGAACTGCCGACGGCAATCCGCACAGATATAATTTTGTTTGCCTTTTCGATGTCCATTCTTCCGGATGTGGGTTAATTTACAGTCGGGGCATTGCATGGTGTGTTCACCCAATATCATCTTTTGATTATGCAATGCCGTTTTTCCAACTTTCCACAACTGATTTGGGATTGCTATAGAAAATAAAGAATCATCAGATGCATTGGGTAAAAAGCATAAAATAAATAAGATTTCCTACCCTGGTGGTTGTTATAGCTGATAACGACCAAAGGTGCAAAAACAGCTAGAACTTGATAAGAGCTTATATATAGGAAAGAGCCAGGTAGCGAACTCAATAAGTTAAGTAGCACCCAAGCCACCCAAAAGTGAATTTGTAGAACCTGATATTTAGTCAGTAGAACAATAGTTAGCACACCATAGAAGCCATAATCAAACCCTAGTGCTGAGGCTACTAGACCAGAACAGACGTAGATTGCCCAGCGAACCCCCGCTCCAAAACGCTGAGAATACCTGATAGTGAGTAGTCCGATGAGCAGCGTAAAAAAGATGTTTAACCTAGCACTTGAAAAAGCTAGAGAATAAGCAGGCTGACTGATAATTGCCAACACCAGCAGCCTATAAATATAAGCATTGAAGTTCTTTGTATACCGCTCACCCATCCCCAGCAGCCAAGCAAATAATGGAAAACTCAAACGTCCTAATAATTGCAAAACTAAAAGCTGAGGAAATAATAGTTTTCCCGCATGGTCAGCAACCATCAATACAACGGCCAAAAGCTTAATCCCAAAAGCATTCATCTAAGAAGACTTGAGAGCAGCCTTAATTTTCTGTTGAAAAGTGCTCTCATCCTCTCGCACTGAAAGCAATATGACATCATTTCTTAAAGCAGCAATTTCCTTAAGGACAGATACGCGATCGTGACCCAGCGCCACTTGATTTTCGACGTAGCTAGGAATTTTGTCGTGGGTAAGGTGCATTATTTCTACTGAATTCATAGCAAATCTCCGTCTGGGTCGAGGATGTACGTTTGCAGGTTATCCGCATCACAAGATTGGGTCGTTACGTACAAGAAGTTTCCTGCAATCTCCATTCTGCAAATATATCTTCGAGTTATTGATAATGCTGATACCAAATTACACAGTCTTTCCCATTGTAGTTCTGTTGGTGTTTCAGGCATCTAATTGATAATCCTTTTTACTTGTTGCAAGCATTCTTAACGTCTTATGATCACGTTCCTTTTGCAACCGTTTTTGAGTTTGTGCCAGACCAGACCAATTCTACCTACGCAAACTTACTTAATATTCATGATATTGAGTCTCTGGTTTCCCTGGTAAGGAAAGCAAAATCACATCTGTAGCGATTGTCAGTGGCAGTTTATAGATGCCGATGAACCGCATCTCGGCAGAGGGCGATCAGTTCAAGCAGGAATGCCTCAAAATGTACGTTAACGGCATGGGATTCCGTGGCATTGAACGGGTTTCGCAAGGGCATTTTGGGCTGGGGATTAGGCGACCATAGTGCCGCCACCTTTGAACCATTATGGGCGATAGTGGCATCTTGGCAGTGTTATTTCTACCTGACAGATGGCTGGTCTGTTTACCCCGGTTTTATTCCCGACGCTGCTCAAATTGTCAGCAAGACTGTTCCTTGACCCGTGTGGAAGGAGAAAATACGCGATTACGACATTATTTGACCCGACTCCATCGCCAGACCCTATGCTATTCCAAGTCCGTAGCTATGCTAGCTCACTCGATTCGGTTGTTAATTCACTACCTCAAGTTTCAGGATGTCCCTGTCCCTCATCGTTTCAGGAGAATCATCTTCTAATTCTGCAACGCCTTATCGCTGCTTTAGCCTACGGCATCTTAGCCATTATCGACGGCATCATTGGTTATGTCCACGCTCAAAGCAAAGCCTCGCTGATTTCTGGTAGCATCAGCGGCTTATTTCTAATTTTTGCTGGAGTGATGCAATTACAGGGACAAGTTTGGGGGCTAATTTTGGCAACAGTCGTTACAACTGTTTTAATAATTGTTTTTGCGATCCGGCTAGCTAAAACTCGCAAGTTTATGCCTGCGGGATTGATAAGTGTTTTAGGTTTGGTTGTACGGGGAGTTATGGTAAATCAACTCGTTGGTTCAGTGTAGCGCGTAGAATTTACGCTCTTATCTATAAAATATTGGGGTCTTCTCCCAACTCTCTTAATCTAGCAGCTAGGCGATCGGCTCTTTGGCATTCTTGTTCGGCTCGTTGACGTTCCTGTTCAGCCCGTTGGTGTTCCTGTTCAGCTCGTTGACGTTCTTGTTCAACCCGTTTATCAGCTGCTTCTTCTGGTAACAAGATAAGATTGCCAGAACTATCAAAAAAGCGCAACCAAACTGCTGCTTCTAGGTCTATTATGCCTTCCCAAGTTCCCAGCCAAAAGCCCAACGTCTCACACCAAAGCTACCCCCGCTCATCTGGTACTAAAGGCTGATAGCGCAGGTTAGGATCTAACCGCCATCCTCGCAAGGAATTTGAATTAAAGGGGTCAAAAACAAAGTAATCTCGTGTTCTGAAGACGCGATCGTAAATATCTTTCTTCGTTCCCTTATCTGCCGCAGTAGTTGATTCTGATAGAAATTCCACAATTACATCTGGGTAACGACCATTTTCTTCCCACACTACCCAACCTTGCCGTTCGGGTGTACTGTCAACATCTAATACAGCAAAGAAATCTGGTCCTCGGAAGTCTCTGTTACGCGCCTGTTCGCTACTGTAGTAAACGAACATATTGCCGCCCGTAAAAAAGTCGTTGCGGTCAGCCCAGTCCTGCTGCAATGATCGGATTAGGACGTTCATTTCAATGCGGTGGCGGTTGCTTTCCAAAGGTTCACCATCATCAAAAATTAAGTCAGTGGGAGGCATTGGGGGGTTTTCCCAGTCCCACTTATCTACAGTCGGGGAGATTGTCTCTTTTTTTGCCTCAGTTGACATCACACTCCTCTCCCTACTTTGGCTTTCTAGATTAGTACATTTATATTAGCTCAGACTTGATTCTGTGATGCTGTCGGGCGATCGCGCGCTTGTTATTGCGAAAACAGGTGGTAGTCCGCTCAAAGTATCTATTTTGTGATGATTTTCTTTCAAAGTACCCACAAGCGCTGTCAATCGCTTATCTTTAACTTTTTGGGGCTAACCTCTAATTAAGTGATAAGGAGAAAAAGTTGACGTTTGATTTCTTTTTATAAAACAACAACTCTACTTATTAAATATGTTTAAACGTTTTTTCTACCAAAGAGTATTAGTCTCAAACTATATTGTAATTATCTTTCTGCCCCTCCTATCCGCAGGTTGTGTTCAATCGGATAAGCAATTTTTACGCCCAGAGTTTAGTCTTCCTTCAAGTGTGAAACTCGTTTCGTTCAATAGTAGTCCTGACATGAGATTGCTCCCTAGAGAAGGACTCAGTATTACCGCTACTTTCAAGTTTACGCCAACAGAATTTGCAATTTATCGGGAGAAGGCAAAAAGAGATGACAGGTGGAAACCACTACCAGTGAGTCGTGAATTCGTTATTAAGATTACTGGAATAAGGTCGATCATCAAGTCGGTGAATAATTCGTATAAGATCCGTGGTGAGGCAATTCCAACCCTTGGCTCAATATATAACCCTACTGAGGAACAAGCGTATGAGGAATGGGTGAAACGCTTGCCCCTTGACGTGCAGAACGGACTCTATCAATGCCAAACTTCCGGCTCGGACATTATGCATGACCCTAAAGTTCCTTGCTCATTGAAGAGTGGCGACTTGCGTGATTTTATGTTTGCAGTTTTAGATTTTGAGCATCAGACTTTGAGGGTACGAGTTAATACACTTTACTAGAGAAGATAATGTTTGGAATCGAAAACATTTTTTGTCTAAATTTACACCGCAGCTATGCTGCCAAGTTCCTCCATTTGATAGCGCTTACTATCTCTACGAAGCATTTTAATAATTACTAACAAAATAAAGTGAAATCATGGCTGTTGAATACGATTTAGTTGTTATTGGCGGCGGTTCTGCTGGTTTGCTTGTTGCTGGTATAGCGGCATCGCTGAAAGCAAAAGTGGCTTTAATAGAACGCGATCGCCTGGGTGGTGATTGTCTCTGGTATGGCTGCGTTCCCAGCAAATCTCTAATCCACGCCTCCCGCATGGCTTACGACGTAAAACACGCTGGACGCTTCGGTGTTTATTGCAATCCTGAAATTGACTTTGCCAAAGTAATCGGTCATGTTCAAGATGTTATTTCTACAATTCAACCGCACGACTCACCAGAAAGGTTTGAATCATTAGGAGTTGAGGTGATTTTTGGCAGCGGTGAATTTATAGATCGGCAAACTTTTAAAGTTAATGGCAGAAATCTCAAAGCTAGAGCTTTTGTAATTTCCACAGGTTCCCGTGCAGCAATTCCTCCGATTCCCGGACTCAAAGAAGCAGGCTATCTGACGAATGAAGAAGTCTTCTCCATCACTCAACTGCCTAAATCTATGGCGGTGATTGGTGGTGGGCCAATCGGTTGTGAATTGGGGCAAGCCTTTTCCCGGTTGGGTTCACAAGTTACGATAATTGCTAGTGGAAAACGCCTCCTACATAAAGAAGATCCAGAAGCAGTTGCGGTAGTCCACAAGCAGTTTGAATCCGAAGGCATCCGTGTGTTACTCCAAACCAAAGCTGAACGAGTTGAAATCGTTGATGGCAAAAAGTGTGTTTGGGCAGCAGAAGAGAAAATTGCCGTTGATGAAATTTTAGTCGCAGTTGGGCGGCAACCCAATGTGGAATCCCTAAATTTAGATGCAGCTGGGGTGAAATTGGGCAAACTCGGAATTGAGGTCAATACCAAACTTCAGACAACGAATTCCCGCATCTATGCCTGTGGTGATGTGATTGGTGGCTACCAGTTCACCCATGTTGCAGGCTACCAAGCAAATATAGTCCTGAAAAATGCTTTGTTCTTACCCGTACTCAAAGCTGACTATCGAGTAATTCCTTGGGCGACATTTACTGATCCAGAACTTGCTCGTGTTGGCTTAACAGAACAAGAAGCCAGAGAACGTTATGGCGATGATATTTATGTAGTAAAACAGGGCTTTGATGAAGTGGATCGCGCTCAGGCAGAAGCCGCAACAGCAGGATTCGCCAAAATCATCACCAGGCGGAATGGTCAGATTCTTGGCGCTCATTTAGTTGGGCCATCTGCTGGTGAATTGATTCACGAAATTATTCTAGCAATGTCTCATAAACTCAAAATTTCTGCTCTTGGCGGCATCCACATCTATCCCACTTTGACAGAAATCAACAGTAAAGCGGCATTTGAACTGACTAAGCAGAACTACGAAAAAAATTATCGCCTCCAAAGCTTGTTAAAAAAGTTGTTTAACTTCTTACGGATGCTGGGCTAAGCTGGAAGCGCGTTTGAGGAGTGAAGTCAGTATGCATTCGATATTGTCTGGACCGTTGAGTATTGAAAAATTGACAGTTGCGATCGCGGACTTGCCAAGATCGTTACAAGGCACAACACTGGTGCAGCTTTCAGATTTTCACTACGATGGCAGGTGCTTGTCGGAACAGATGTTAGCACAAGCGATCGCTGCTAGCAATGAAGCTGAGCCAGATTTAGTTCTATTAACTGGTGACTATGTAACCGACGATC
Organism: Chroococcidiopsidaceae cyanobacterium; assembly: GCA_041748755.1. Classification (GTDB taxonomy): domain Bacteria; phylum Cyanobacteriota; class Cyanobacteriia; order Cyanobacteriales; family Chroococcidiopsidaceae; genus JAHHHE01. The sequence goes on from JBGTCQ010000235.1 coordinate 9,682, forward strand.
CAGCACCAATTCACGCCTTGGTACTACGGCTCAAACATCTCCAAAGTCGCGCTGGTATCTATGCCGTATTGGGCAACCATGATATCCTTTACTCCGGTTCAAAAACAGAAATTACCACTGCCTTAAACAGCATTGGAATTCACGTTCTTTGGAATGAAATTGCCTATCCACTAGGACACAGCTTACCACTGGTAGGGCTAGCTGATTATTGGTCGCGGGAATTCAATATAAAACCAGTGATGAACCTGGATTCCGAGGCACCCCGCATCGTGTTATCCCACAACCCAGATACTGCCCAGTTGTTGAAACACTGGCGCGTGGATTTGCAACTATCAGGTCATACTCATGGTGGTCAGTTTACGATTCCAGGAATCGGTCCTGTTGTTACTTTGTACAAAAAGATTCGCCGCAGCATTCCTAAATCAGCGCGACGCAGGGTGCCATTCATGCAAAAAGACTTTGCCAAAGTAGTGCGGCGTTGGGAATGGGCGCAGGGTTTTCACCAGGTAGGAAAGAACCAGTTGTATGTCAATCGCGGCTTAGGAACTTATTTCCCAGGACGCTTGTTTTGTCCACCAGAAGTCACTGTAATTACACTGGTTGCAAAATCAATACCTACTTGAATTAACAACTTTCTGCCCATTTTTTCTGAAGTTATTTATCTTAAATCCGCTTATACAATAGCTTACAGTTATGACCCTGGTTTGTCACTTTGGGAAAGCGAAAATAAAAGGAGAAGGGTAGACAGGAGACAGGGCAAATGACACAGCCAAGAATGCCACATTCCACAATCAGCTTCATCGACCAATATTGGATCGAGTATCAAAATACCTTTCCCGAAGGCGCGAAGCTATGAAGTTTTTAAGCAAATCTTGATAGGAATCATGACCCCAAGTTGAAGAAAAAGTCTATCAACAATAGCCCAACTTTTGGGTTAATAGTGCAAGAGTTAGTTACTCAAAGCTTAAACATTAGATGTGTTCTCGCTGATAGTTTGTATGGGGAAAGTCCTACTAATTTACTTAGAGTTTTAGAGAAATTACAGTTGCAATCTATGATGGCAATCCGAAATAATCATGGGTGTATGTATTGCCTTTAAATGATGGCAGGACGCTTACAGTCGCCAAATCTTGATAGTTCTATCTCTACTGCCACTAACAAGTTGTTTCCCATTAGCACTGAAGCAGATAGAAGTAATATCGCTTGAATGTCCAGACATTTTATGAAGCAGCTCTCCAGTATTCAAATCCCAGACTTTAACCATGTCACCAATGCCACCGGCAACTATTCGCCCGTCAGGACTAATGGCAACGGCATTAGCCCAATGGGAATTTCTAGAAAGGGTGTGAAGCAGTCTTCCACTGCTCAGGTGCCAAATTTTGATTGTCTTATCCGCACTGCCACTAGCAAGGAGCTGTCCTTTAGGGCTTAGGGCAACGGAAATAACTCGGTTTGTATGTCCTAAGAAAGTCTGAAGTAGTTTCCCACTGCTCAGGTTCCAGAGCTTGATCGTATTGTCGCTACTACCACTGGCAATTTGCCCATCCGGGCTGATGGCAATAGACCTAACAGCTTGTGAATGCCCCACAAGGGTACGCAGTAGTTTACCAGTATTTAGGTTCCAGAGCTTGATCGTATTGTCGCTACTACCACTGGCAATTTGCCCATCTGGGCTGATGGCAACAGACCAAACAGCTGCTGAATGCCCAGTAAGAGTGTGCAGTAGTTTCCCAGTATTTAAATTCCAGAGCTTAATTGTGTTGTCGCTACTACCGCTGGCAATTTGCCCATCTGGGCTGATGGCAACAGACCAAACAGCTTCTGAATGCCCAGTAAGAGTGTGCAGCATCCCAGTATCTAGATGCCAAAGTTTGATTGTCTTGTCCTGGCTACTACTAACTAGGGTCTGACCCTCAGAACTTAGGGCGACGGACCAAACAGAGTCTGAATGTCCACTTAAAGTTTTGGTAAAAGTTATATTCTCATTAGCAGTGTTTGGTGTCGGGCTAGCAACTGGGTTTTGTTGGACTTGAGTAGCAGGAAGCGATCGCATAAGATAGTAGCTTCCACCGATTAGCGCTACCAAGGTAAGAATTGTCATACCAAGTAGTGAAGCAGATTTGTAGCGTGCCGCAGCGCGAACCCTCAGAGGCAAGCCGCCCTTCAGCCCTAACGCCTGCCGTAGGATGCCGCCTAACGCCAAGGGCAACGCTAAGTCGCTAACGCGGCTGTAGGGCAACGCTAAGTCGCTGATGGGCATCCTACGGCAGGGGGCATCACTCCGCACAACTGAGATAGTGTCCTGCGGCTGAGCTTGATTCTGGGGTGTAGCAATTACTGATAAGGTGGCTAGGTGCTGTAGCGCTTGCAGTACTTCCGTAACAGACTGATAGCGGTCTCTGAAGTGGTAGCGCACCATTTTATTCAGGACACAAGTCAGCCCAGCACTGACTTGAATCTGGGGGTGCCAGATAATCTCACCTGTGTCAGCATCTTCTAATAATTGCGTGGGATTTAGCCCCGTCAACGCTTGAATGCCAATCATTCCTAGAGCATAGATGTCACTGTTAGGGTGTGGTCTGCCTCGCCCCTGCTCAGCAGGCATATAGCCCGGTGTGCCAATGGCAATAGTTGCAGGGATGCCAATCGCAAACTTCCAGTTGGTCTGTCCTTGAGCAGTTACCACTTGCGTCCCAGCTTGCTTGACTGAGCCAAAGTCAATTAGAACTAACCGTCCATCCTGATGTCGTCTGAGCAGATTACTCGGCTTGATATCTCGATGAATCATTCCTAGCTGATGCACAAATTCTAGGATGCCCAAAACTTCTTGCAGCAGTTCAACCACTTGGCTTTCAGTCCAGATTTGACCAGGTTGCAGTTCTGCACTTAAGGAATGCCCTACAATAAACTCTTGCACTAAGTAGAATTGTTGGTTTTGTTCAAAATGAGCTAGTAGCTGAGGCACCCAGTCATATTTGTCCAGTTTTGAGAGCGCTTCTACTTCTCTAGTGAATAGCCGCCTGAAAGTTTGCACTTCTGGGTATTCACTGGTGGGTAACATATGCTTGATGAGGCAGGTGGGATGATCTGGTAAACTGATATCCTCTGCCAGGTAGGTTTGACAGAATCCTCCTGCACTTAAAACTTGAACAATTTGGTAACGCTCTTGTAGTAACTTGCCTAACATGGGATAACGCGCACCGCTACAGTTGTAGCTAAGCTATGGAGTCATTAGAACAGTATTTCTAATAGTAGTACCTAGTCAGTGCTTAGATTCAGGCATTGTTCAAGAAGTGTCAGTAAGGCGGCTGGGGAGTTGCGCGTAACTACTTTTTTGCAGTGATGATTACAACCAACAAATATGGTACTAAAACCTTCCCGCATCATTGGTTTAACAGGAGGCATTGCTACAGGAAAAAGCACGGTTTCCGATTACCTTGCTACTGTCTACCATCTACCAGTTTTGGATGCAGACATTTATGCAAGAGTTGCTGTTCAACTTGGTTCTCCAATACTGAAAGTAATCGCTCAGCGCTATTCAAATATTCTCCTGCCAGACGGCACACTCAATCGGCAAAAGCTAGGTCAAATCATTTTCAGGAGTCAAGATGAGCGGCTTTGGCTAGAACAGCAAATTCATCCTTGTGTGCGCGATTACTTTGTAGAGGCGATTAATGAATTAACTGGACAAACAGTGGTATTAGTAATACCTTTACTGTTTGAAGCTGGCATGACTGATTTAGTAACAGAAATCTGGGTAGTGCGCTGTTCTGAATATCAGCAGCTGGAGCGATTGATGCAGCGCAGTCAATTGACTATGGAACAGTCACAAGCGCGAATTAAAAGTCAAATGTCTATTGTCGAAAAGTGCGATCGCGCAGATGTAGTTTTAGATAATTCTTCTACACCAGAAGCTTTACTTAAACAAGTCGATACAGCTTTAAAAGTAAGGATTAGGGAATAGGCTAGTCCCAAACTGGACTTGATAGCGACGAGGCTAGTCTTACAAAAAAACAAAAACTTGGTATTGGGAAGCGCCTAGATACTTGGAGTGCTGAGGCAAGGCATCGCCCTCACGCTACGGTTGCAATAGACTCAAGATACCCAAAACATATCAAAACCTATCTCTTTGATACCAACGCCGCCCGTGAAGTTGACTGGGCTTTTGCAGCTCGTAATATATTTTACCTGTACCAGATAGTTCGTTCAAAATTTTTTGCGTTCCACAGGGCAGAATTCCAGTTAAGGATGCGATCGCACTCGCGTTTTTGCCAGGATAAGAGGCAACGGTTGCTAAGATGCGTTCTTTGTTGGGAGTTAATTTTCTACCGGCCAAGCAAAATCTCCTGAAAAGCTTACTGTCCACTGAAAGAGATAAGTCTATGTATTTATATTAACCACATATTCCATTGACTTTCCTCTGAAAATATACTAGGTATAGTGTGTTCATCTTTCCTTGATAATATCCGTACTATCTCAGGTTTCAGCAGTTATCCCAATCCCTCTTCTGTCAGAGTGGGTGAAAACCTTGATTTTTCGTTGTCTAAGATGACGGAATTACGTCAATTTTTCTCAGAGTGATAAAAGAGGGCAATGCAAACCGCAGTTTGAACTTGAACGTGCAGGCAGTGATAATTATAAATTCAGGCAGGGTTTTACATGCGCTCTCAACAGGAGAAACTGCCTCTGCATTTTGTCCTAGAAGCTGATCGTCGTACCTTAGCGCGTAAATTTTTCAGCTCAGACGAAGAACAAGAAAACTAGACACTGCAAAATAAACTTTTAGGTGAGTTTAATCCAAATTTTTTACGCCTGTATCCTGAATTCTGCCTGAATTCTGCTGTGTAACTACATCGCAGTGAAGCTAAGGTTTCTGAGTAGCGATCGCCAACTTAGCACCTTGAACCCGACGCAACCGATCCATCACCGCAATGACTTGACCGTGATTTACTTGCTCATCAGCATTCAGCACCACTGTCACTTCCTGATTTAGGGGAATCAAGTCACGGACTTGCCCTTCTAGGGCATCCAGTGCAATCAACTTGCGGTTTAGCACTACACCTCCCTGCTGATCTAGAGTCACTGTAATTGGGGTAGAACGCTGACTTTGTGCTGTCGCAGCTTTGGGCAAATTTACTGGCAACCCCTGCGAACGGGTTAAAAACAAAGTTGAAATGATGAAAAATGTCAAAATCGCAAAGATCACATCAATCATCGGTACGATGTTGATCGTAGTTGGCAGTTCTGGTTCATCGGGTAGACGCATAGGAAATTTCCTCTTGTTGATAACGACGACGATAAAGTAGTTCTATTTGACCGCCATATTCCTGAATTAGTGCTGTCTGGCGCAGGTAAAACCCACGGAATGTATTTGCAAATAACAGTGTAAATATTGCTACTACTAATCCTGCTGCTGTAGACACTAGCGCTTCACTAATTCCAGAGGTTACACCTGCTGTTCCGCTGCCGCCAACATCACCGATGTTGAGTGAGGCAAAGGAGTTAATTAAACCCAAAATTGTGCCCAGAAGGCCCAACAGCGGCGAAATACTAACGATTGTGTCAAATACAGTGTTAAACCTTTTGAGTAAGGGCAACTCCGCTTGCGCCTCACTTTCTAATGCCAGCCGAAACTCTTCCGGGGTTGGTTGCTCTAGTGCCAACGCCGCCAGAAACATCCGGGCAATTGGCAAATCAGCATTTTGTTTCAGCTTATCCAAAGCTCCCACGACATTATCACGCCGATAGAGATTCAATACGTCTTTGACTACTCGGCTTTGACGTTTATTTATCCGTACCCAAAATACAAGGCGCTCGATAATTAGGGCGATCGCTACTACCGAAAACCCCAGCAGTGGCCACATGACCACGCCGCCCGCTGCAAACAAGTTCTTTATTGGCATTGCTTGTCTTTTAGAGCCATCCACAAAAGGTCTTATCGGCATATTTAACCATAATTGCTGACACTTAATCTCAAATAAATTTGATTTCCCAAAAATTTAATTAAATATTTTACTGTTTAATAACTTTAAACAATGAATTTATCTGCCGTTACGAAAAGCTGAAACTGTTTCTGAATAATGTTTCTGCAAGCTTGGCATGATGAAAATTTAATTTCTAACCTTCTATAGCAGTTGACAATGAGTCCTATCAACTTTAAGCTAATTTTGCAACTGATATTTAGTTGCAACAAACCTGAATTTTACTAGCACAGCCACCAGTCATTTTTTTGAGGCTGGCGATATCAATTGCCCAGTGATGGCAGTGGCAGCGATCTGGGGGATGGGGTAAGTCGTGGGCTTATTCCACAAAGTCGTGTGGAGTTGTGTATAAGGAGATGTTCTTGAGACAACAGCAACTATTTAACTGCTTTGGGATGGCAGTATCTGTATCAGTGTTAGTGGC
>JBGTCQ010000236.1:0-7460 GCA_041748755.1 Chroococcidiopsidaceae cyanobacterium
GTAGTTCCAAATCCTGCGATATTGTCGTCCGTAACCCAGTCGTAAGTCAGATTCACTTGTCAGTGTCACGGGTTTCAAGTCGAGGGCGGACACGCTTTATCCTTAAAGATGAAAACTCTACCAACGGCATCTATCGCCGCAAGCGACGAGTAACTTCTGGAGAGTTGCGTCATGGCGATATTTTTACCCTTGGGCCACCGGAACTCGCCGCCTCCGTGCGGCTACAATATGTCGATCCACCTCCCGTGTACGTTAAAGCCGCAAACTGGAGTGCTTACGGACTTGGAGGTATTACTGCATTGGTGGCATTGGGTATTGGCATCGAGTGGTTTAAATTTTCCGTATGGCCGTTGCCTACATCCTCTCAAGGTCCCGTAATTGTTTACGCCCGTGATGGAGTGCCTTTGCGTCAGCCACGCACTACAGCACACGTAGACATGAAGCAGTTGGCATTTTCTCCTTACCTGTCAAAAGCTGTGGTTGCCTCTGAGGACAGCCGCTTTTATTGGCACTTCGGGGTTGACCCAATTGGTATTTTACGCGCTGTAGTGGTGAATTTGCGCGGCGGTGGGTTCAAAGAAGGGGCGAGTACGGTGACGCAGCAGGTTGCCCGGAGTTTGTTTCGAGACTACGTGGGAGCAGAAGACTCGGCAGCGCGTAAATTGCGCGAAATGGTGGTGGCGCTGAAGCTAGAGACGTTTTACAGTAAAGATTTTCTGCTGCTGACTTACTTAAATCGCATCTATGTAGGCGGAGACACATCCGGTTTTGAGGATGCCTCACGGTATTATTTTGAAAAGTCAGCTAAAGATTTAACCCTCTCAGAAGCTGCGACATTAGTAGGAATTTTGCCTGCTCCCAACGCTTTCAATTTTTGTGGAGACGAGGCGAGTCGCCAACGAGCGATTACATATCGCGATCGCGTGATCACTCGGATGCTGGCTCAAGGCAAGGTAAACGTTGATGAAGCAAATCGGGCCAGGCGATCGCCAATTGAAGTCAGCCGCAAAGTCTGTGAAGAGCAAGCTAATACGATTGCTCCCTATTTTTATAGTTATGTATTTCAGGAACTCGAATATCTCTTGGGGAAACAACTGGCAAGAGAAGGCAACTTTATCGTTGAAACTCAGCTAGATCCACAAGCACAAACGCAGGCAGAAGCAGCTCTGCGTAACACTATTAGCAATGCTGGCGGAACTTATAACTTTTCTCAAGGTGCAGTTGTCACCCTTGATTCCAGCACTGGTGGAGTTATCGCACTTACGGGTGGTACTGATTACAAAAATAGTCAATTCAATCGTGCTACTCAAGCCAAGCGACAACCAGGTTCAACTTTCAAACTGTTTACTTACACTGCTGCTGTTGACCGAGGTATTTCGCCAGGAAAAAGTTATTCCTGTGCGCCACTAACTTGGAGAGGTCAACTGTATCGCGGTTGTGAACGCACTGGTGGAAGTGCAGATATGTCCACTGGTATTGCGCTTTCTGAAAATGTAATCGCGTTGCGGGTTGCTCAGGATGTAGGCTTGGATGGTGTAGTACGAATGGCTCGTAAACTCGGAATCCAGTCGCCGCTTAATCCTGTCCCTGGCTTGGTGCTGGGTCAAAGTGAAACAAGTGTGTTGGAAATGACTGGTGCGTTTGGCGCGATCGCTAATGGTGGTGTGTGGAATCGACCGCATCTGATTAGTCGGATTCTCGATAGCAGTGATTGCGGCAAACCTAACGGCGATTCCTCCGCTTCCCGCCAAAACTTAAAAACCTGCCGTGTCATTTACTCTTTTGAGGGAAGTTCTGGCTCCAAGGTGCAGGCGGTGCGGCCTGAAGTGGCGGAAACCATAACCAGGATGCTTCGGGGTGTCGTTCAGCGTGGCACTGGTCGTAGCGCTTCTATTGGACTTGGGGAAGAAGCTGGTAAAACTGGCACTACCAACAACAACGTTGACCTCTGGTTTATTGGCTTTATTCCCAGTCGGCAAATGGTTACTGGTGTTTGGCTAGGTAATGACAACAACTCACCCACATCTGGTAGTAGCGCTCAAGCTGCTCGATTATGGGGCAAATATATGAGTCAAGTCCAGTAGTTCACAAAAGCTCCAAAACGTGTCTTGAGTCCTTGTTATTAAATAAGATAGCTCCAGCTAGCAAATATGGTTGCAGATAAAGTTATTTACAGGTGTAAGCCCTTCTTGAGTCTTCAAATTTGTGAAAACAAAGGGTTTATTACCTCGCATTTTCTTAGCATCTCGTTCCATCACGCTAAGGTCTGCGCCTACATAGGGAGCCAAATCAATTTTATTAATTACAAGCAAATCAGACTTAGTAATGCCAGGGCCACCTTTTCGGGGAATTTTATCGCCAGCTGCAACATCAATAACATAAATTGTCAAATCCACTAACTCTGGACTAAAGGTAGCTGCTAAATTGTCACCGCCACTTTCTACAAATACAAGGTCGAGATCCGTAAACCGCTGCTCTAGCTGTTCAATTGCTGCTAGATTCATTGAGGCATCTTCGCGGATCGCAGTGTGGGGGCAACCACCTGTTTCTACACCCAAGATGCGATCGCGCTCCAGTGCCTGGGAACGAACCAAAAACTGGGCATCTTCTTGCGTATAGATATCATTCGTAACCACAGCAATATCGTATTGCTGACGCATCAACTTACACAGTGCCTCAACTAAAGCTGTCTTTCCCGAACCAACTGGACCAGCCACTCCGACTCGAAATGCATTCATAAATTAGCTTTAAGCTACTAGCACTTAGCGGTTAGAAAATTACGAGACTAGCAAAATATTCTAACCCCTAGCCCCTCACCTCTAGCTAACTGCGAAATAAGCGTGTGTATTGGGTTTCATGTGCCATACTTGCCAGTGACAAGCCCCAACCGCAACTATTGAGGTCGTCATCGTTTAAGGAAAGAATGTCTTGAGTTGCACTGCTGAGATTGGCGTGAAGTTTTAAAAGTAGCTGTTGTCCAGCAGTTTGACCAAGAGGAATAAGTTTGATTCCAGCTGTTATTAGATTTGTTGTCCAACTGTGCAAGTAGCCAATTATTGCAGATGAGAGGTCAATTTGCCAATGAGCAGCGGCAATACCAAAGGCGATCGCATAATTACAAGGTAACCCAACTGCATTCGCCATAAATGTTAGCTGGGGTTGCAGTTCTAGAAGTAATCGAATTAGCGATCGCCCCATTTGCCAGCTTGAAAAGCGTAACTCTTCTGTTTCCCTCGCGGCAGTTAACCAGTTATTCCAGTAACTTAAAGCCTCTGTATCGCCAAGCTTGGCAGCATTATAAGCCCGGATCATCACCGCCGCTTCTAACCGAATTGCTCCGTAACGCAGTTCTTGCTCTAACCAGTGCTGCAAACTTTGCTCATTCTCGATTGTGCCAGTATCAATTAAAGTTTCCAGCCCCTCGGAATAGCTGTAAGCACCTACTGGCAAGGCTGGACTAGCTAGCTGTAAAAGCCACAGCAGAGCAGTATTATTAATGGGCATGTCCATAAGCGCCGAGTTCTGGTTGAAAGGGTAAAACGGTTTCTTGTACTTCCATCCCCAACTGGAGGAGCATTGTCTGTAAAACTGAATCGGGAGATAGCCTTAAGTAGGTCGCAGTAATCTCGACTGGCACATGGCGATTGCCTAGATGATACGCTGCTCGGAGTAATAATTGGGGACTGGGAGCAGTTACATTGAGAACTGATTCTGGTTTGGCAATAACGCGGACTAAACTGCTATCGTCTGCTTGGAGCAAATCTCCATCCCGTAGCACTGTTCCTCTAGGTAAACGTAAAAATATCTGCCTCCCTTCCGACTCAAAGCGATGCCGACTACGAGTGCGTTCTTCGGCAGTGAGAGCAAGGGTAAAGCTGACTACTGCATCTGGGTTTGCGCGTAGACGTTGCGTTATCAGCATAACTAAGGCGAATTAGCTAACCCGACAGCCTCAGAAATCGAAGTTAATCCCTGCTCCTCCAACTTTTGCAGCAAACCCTCTAAAATGCGGCGCACCATCCAAGGCCCTTCGTAAATCCAGCCCGTGTAAACTTGGACAAGGCTAGCACCTGCGGTAATTTTGTCCCAAGCATCGTCAGCCGTAAAGATCCCACCCACGCCAATAATTGGCAGCTGTCCTTGTTTCCAGATAAACCGGATTACTTCGGTAGAGCGATCGCGCACTGGCACACCACTAATTCCCCCAGCCTCGTCAGCAACAGAATTGCCAGTTTGCGCTATAGTCTGAGTTTGAAGACCATCGCGGCGAATGGTAGTGTTGGTAGCAATAATTCCAGCGAGTTTATATGTTTTTGAAATTGTAAGAATATCCGCGATCGCTTCCCATGCCAAATCTGGGGCAATCTTGACAAAAATCGGCTTCTGTCCTTGGTTTTCCTGTTGCAAAGCGTCCAGAATCAAACTCAATTGAGCAACATCTTGGAGTAATCGTAATCCAGGCGTATTGGGTGAAGACACATTCACAACGAAATAGTCTCCCCATTCTTGTAAAAGGCGAAAACTACCAAGATAATCTGCTGCCGCTTCATCTAGAGGTGTTACTTTAGATTTCCCCAAATTAATTCCAATCGGAATCTGTCGGGTTGCACCTGTGCCTGTACTAGCCAATTTTGTCGCCATTGCAGCAGCTCCACAATTGTTAAAACCCATACGGTTTAGGGCGGCTTTATCTAGCGGCAAGCGAAACAGGCGCGGACGGGGATTACCGGGTTGCGCGTGGAATGTCACCGTACCTAGTTCCGCAAAGCCAAAGCCAAGGCTTGACCAAAATCCAGCAGCAACGCCATCCTTGTCAAAACCAGCTGCCAAGCCTACGGGGTTAGGGAAAGTTGTACCCCACAATTTTTGTTCTAAGCGCCCATTGCCCACAGATAAGGACTGTTGGAGTTGGCTTTGCACCCAGTTTACTTGAGGGCTACGGTTGCGCTCTAGCCAGCTTAAAATACCAATGGTCTGTTGGTGTAGCCATTCTGGGTCACTCTTCAACCCAGTGAACAAAAGAGGTCGAATTCCTAATTTATAAATATCCAACTTCTGTCCTAATTCTTGTAGCTTTTAATTGATGTTCTCCCCATCTGAAATCAGCGGTAATTACAGTATATTATTCTATAGAACAGCGCCCGAAAAAGCTGTTTGACTAAGTACGCAAGGAGCGATCGCTCCTTTGCGCGTTACTCATTTCATCTAGAGAAAAGTAATCGCCATCCCGATTAGATCAGGGAACATATTTACGTCACGTTGACGCACTACACTACGAGAAGTGCTGATCGGGCGTAAGATTTCCTTTAGATGAATTCTAAACAACTTGAACTAACAATTGGATGGCTGTATCCGACGCTGATGAGTACCTACGGCGATCGCGGTAATGTTATTTGTATCCAACGGCGCTGTGAGTGGCGGGGATACAAAGTAGAAGTGATGCCATTGGATCAAAACTCTACGGTGGCTGACATCCACTCAGTAGATTTATTGGTAGGTGGTGGTGCTCAAGATCGGCAGCAAGAAATTGTGATGCGCGATTTGCGGGGTGCGAAGGCAGAGGCGCTGCGCGAAAAGATTGATAGTGGCACTCCTGGCGTGTTTACTTGTGGCGCACCTCAACTATTAGGACACTATTATGAGCCTGGTGTGGGACTGCGGATTGAAGGACTAGGGCTATTTGATTTTGTCTCAGTACATCCAGGTTTAAATGCGCGTCGCTGTATTGGCAATCTTGTTATTGAAGTGACGGCAAAGCGTTTGGCGCAAGAACTAGAAGCGATGATCGGTTCTCCAGCGTACCTAATTGGCTTTGAAAATCATGGGGGGCGGACTAAGCTTGGTCAAGTGGAGGCGTTGGGGCGTGTAGTGCAAGGGTTAGGTAACAATGGTGAGGATGGGACAGAAGGGGCATTTTATCAAAATGCGATCGCTACTTATTCTCATGGCCCTGTTTTACCAAAAAATCCCTTTCTTGCCGATTGGCTGATTCAAACAGCATTGAGGCAAAAGTATCAAATCCCAATATCACTTGAACCATTGGACGACACCTTGGCAATGCTGGCGCGAGAGGCTATGTTTAAACGGCTGCGTGTCAGATGCTAATCGAGAATTAAACGCGATCGCTTGAACCTTGCCATTGCTGCCAAAAGCAATCCAAAGTCAGCTACAGCTAGAACAACCAGGCTGATGAGAAAAAGCTGTGTATTGTTGGCACTACTCGCTGATTCCATTAGACTTGCTTGCAATCTAGTTGGCAACAAGCCAAAACCAAAAAGCGGAATCCAAGTTAAAGCTATTGAGGCAAAAGCTAGTTGTTGAGCCGCCTGCTTTACTGTTGCACTCCGCAAGGACACAATAACGCCAATGCTTGCGAGCAGCGTTGCTGTCAGCAGAGCTAACACCATACCTCCCAGCAGGATAGTTACTGGGTAGAGCAGCAGTGTTCCCTGTCCGCCGTGAACGACATTGACTGTGACTAACCCCACCAAGAGAATAATCAGCGTTAACACCCAAGCGTAGCCAACTACTGCACCGACTTTACCAAATAAAATCGCTTGTTCTGATAGGGGGCTAGCCAGCAGAGTTTCTAAGGTGTGCCGTTCTCGCTCTCCAGCAAACGCATCAGCAATCACCACTGTTACTGGGAGCATTGGTAGCCAACCCCAGAAGCCCAACGACAATCCAGATTCTACCCAGAAGCGCCCAATCTGCGAGGGCAAAATAATCCCAAATAACACTACAGATGGCAACAGACTCAGCACAATTCCCCGCAGGTTGCCGCGCTGAAATAGCAGTTCCCGCCATTCTTTCCAGATCACAGTCCAAATATCTGTAATCACGGCGCTGCCATCAAAGTCAAGAAAACTTCCTCCAGAGTGGCACTTTCTTTGCGGACTTCTTCTATTTCCACACCCGCTTGCACGAGTATCTTAACCAATGGTGCGGCACTTGTTTGTTTAAGTAGGGTAATGAGCAATTGCTCTCCTTGGACATGGGCAGAGGATATTAAAGGTTGAGATCGCAGCCAATCTAGCAACTTTGGCGTAAACCCACGCCCGACTATTTCAATTCGGGGACTGCCAGTAGAAGCGCGTAAATCATCGGGATGCCCGACAGCTAAGAGTTTACCTTGCCGAATTACACCGATTTGCTGGCACAATTTTTCTGCTTCTACAAGATTGTGCGTAGTCAGGAACACTGTTATTCCCTCACGCGCTACTATTTCTTGCAGTTCATCGCGTAAAGCTGCTGCTGCTACCGGATCAAGTCCTGCCGTCGGTTCATCTAGAAAAATTAACGGTGGAGAATGCAACATAGCACGGGCTACCGCCAGTTTCTGCTTCATGCCGCGACTCCACCCACCTACACTCTGATGACGGCGGTGCCACAACCCCATGTTACTGAGTAATTCCTTAATGCGCGATCGCCTTTTAGCTGTTGGTAAGCGCCAAGCCCGC
>JBGTCQ010000237.1:0-13942 GCA_041748755.1 Chroococcidiopsidaceae cyanobacterium
TTAAGCGTTTAGCACGCAAGACAATCTGCTTTTCTAAATCCATTGAGATGCATGACCTTGTGATTGGCTTGTTTATTAATCGCTATGAGTTTGAACGAGCGATTTAACAAATGCTTACCCACATATTCGAGCCATTACCAATTTTTGAGGTCGACACGGGATGACTTGGAAACTAGACTGGCAGCAACTAATGCGGCCCTAGCGCAAATTGAGCAGCAGTTGAGTCGGGAAGATTGAGCGGCTTAGTTTTATTTTCCACCTTCACTTGACCTGATTTCAGCCCCAACCAAGAAGTATTGGCTTGGAATTCCATTAAGTGCTGCGGCGTTTAACCTGCGTGGCGAGCACGATCCCATTTAAAATATCTTTTGCAGAATTGCTTCTGGTCATCACCCACTGACAATAGAGCTTTGCCTGCTCGTTCCGTAGCCACTGAGCAATCAATTTGCCTTCTTGAGCATAGTTTCCAGTGGGTGATGCATGAGCAACTTGCTCATGCCCTAGAAGAGTTGGGGTGGAGCAGCAATGAGTAATTTTTTTTACTAAAAGAAATCAAAACCTAAATCAGTAGTCAAATCTGCCCCTTTTGTAGGCTTATAATCCACGTTCGACTCTACACAGAGCGCGAATACAGAAACTGTCAAATTAACACTTTCTTCACAGAACTCAAGCTGATATTCATATGTTCTTCACCTAAAAGCCGAATTCGCTAATTAAGATATGTATATATACAGGCAATAACTATACTGAACTCTTATAAATTAACCGCACTTAACGCTTCTAGAAATAACCCCTAGAGGCGTTTTGGCATGGAAGCCTTAGAACAGAATATTCAAAAAATATAAAATCTTGGTCAGCCACCACCACACAACCAAAATGATTAAACTCTTTTGTTTTTAGGGAAGAACATTTCTTGCTCGTAGGGGTCATCATCAACAATTTCTTGGCGAATCCACTCTTGCACGTTGTACTGAAGAGAATGCACTAGGGCAAAAATTGTTAGTGAAAACTGGTTAAAGACTTGAGTAGAAAGCATGAGTTACACAGGAAAGAACGAACTTATGGCTCTAAATCAAAGGTAAGTTATATTCTTCGTTTCCTTAACTGGAGAAACTACTGAACTTAGTATGAAGATTTGAAGAAGTAAAAATTTTCTGAGTAATGTAAATAGTGAACGCCAATTCTTCACGCAACTCTTCATCATCTCTAAACCAAATCTGTAAGTTCAAAAGCCAGTATAAAGGGGTCGCTCTATCTAAAATGGATGAACTATGAAAAAGTTTATAGCTATCACAGGCTTGCAGATGTTTACAAATGTTGTCGATGGTCCAGGTTGGACAGATGTTGAAGTTGATGGCTATTACGACAGTAACGGAACATACGTGTCGCCTCAATATCGTTCTAGCCCTACACCAGGGAAAAGTGTTCACACAGCTACATCAAGATGAGCGCTTTTTAGCTTGTCTGCGTCACTACAATAAATATTTAATCTCCACGCCCATCCCTCGGATAGTAAGAGCGCTCTTACGACTGCTGATGTGAAGAGCGATCGCCACTCGCAAGTTGGAATTAAAAATGTAGATTAACAGTATTTCAATTGTACTGATGCTTTTAGGGTTAGGGGTTCTAGTAGGAGCGCTCGTCATCTTGCAATTTGTCCTAAAAATGGGGGCAATTGCTGAGGATGAGGAGCGGAATAGACGTTGGTGATTTAACTTTCGGACTGCTACCAATCACCTAAATATCGAGCGCTGGTATTCCCCTACGCCACATTCAGGAAGTATCAGAATCATGATGACTAAGGGACATTGCAACGCTACCTGGAAGTTACCCCAGAGCAAAGACGATCTGCTGTGGCTGTGATTGGATTTTGATGAAAATGGCGAATTCTCGCTCAATCCGCACGTCGCATTCTCCTCCTAAATCCTTTAGATTGTTGGAAAAATAAGCATTATTAGCCTGTTTATATTCTTTTGACAGGGCTGCTAGTTTCTGAGCAGCATCATGGGAACTGTAGGGGACCAGACAGAATAATAGCGACTTGCCTAATTAAGCTGCCACGTCTTGGGAATACAAATGCTGCTGAAACTCAATAAATACTTCACTGATATTTGCAACGCTCCCTAGTTCCTCAACAGCATCACGAACAGCATGATATTTTAACTCTAAAAGTTGAGGTAATTTAGAGCGATCAAGTTCCCCCACTCCTGCTTTGATGTATTGCTCCAGTACAAAATCGAGGAATTCTTGCTGTTTGCCGATATACCGCGAGAAGATTAATGACTTGTGAGCAATGACGCGCTCTCGGCGGCTCATGGGTGCAGAAGCGTAAGCGATATAAGCCAGCACATCATATAAATCGCTTTTCTCAGCATTGATTAGGCGGCTAATCTCGGTTAGTTGTTCCTCCCCGTAGCCTTTCTCCGCCAGTCCTTTTAATAGGGCTTTGCGGGTGTCGGGGCGGCTCCATATTGCACGCAAGTCGTCTTCGTTTTTGAATAATTCGGGAAGTTCGCCAAAGAGACGTTCCACAAATTCAGTAGCAGTCATGGGTTTACCATCTGGACTCCAGAAGCTAGTAGACATCCGGTGCTGGAGGGTGCGCTCTTTGCCGTCAGCGAGTTTAATTTTGATTGTTATGGAGCGGGGAGCTTCGGTGTTTTCGTTTCCTTCGTCATCATTCGTCGTGGGGACTTGCGATGTATCTGTACGCGAGCGCCGAGGTGTGACAGCTACGGGTTCAGTTGGTTCGCCATCCCACTCAGGATCGTTGAAGTGTTCGTAAGCTCTGACGAAATCATAGATAGTGAAGTAGTCTTTCCCCTCAAATAAGCGAGTACCACGACCAATAATCTGCTTGAATTCAATCATCGAGTTGATGGGGCGCATTAGCACGATGTTGCGAACGTTCCGAGCATCAACCCCTGTAGAAAGCTTTTGAGAGGTGGTGAGAATGGTAGGGATAGTTTTTTCGTTGTCTTGAAAGGTGCTGAGGTGCTGTTCGCCAAGTTTTCCATCATCGGCGGTGACGCGGACGCAGTAATTTGGTGCGGTGCTAATCTTGCATTGGTTGATTAAATTCCGCACCGCTAGGGCATGGCGTTGGGTGGCGCAGAACACTAGAGTTTTTTGATTTTGGTCGATCTCTTCCATAAATAATTGCACCCGGTAGCGTTCGCGCTCTTCAATTTCGATGATGCGGTTAAAGTCAGCTTCGGTGTAATTTCTGGCTTCGTCTACGGCTCCTTCGATTAGTTCATCTTCAAGGCTGTAAATATATTCATCTAAAGTAGTGTCGATTTGCTTGACTTTGAAGGGAGTGAGAAACCCATCGTTGATACCGTCTTTAAGAGCATAGGTGTAAACTGGATCGCCGAAATAGGCGTAGGTATCGGCGTTGTTGGCGCGTCTGGGGGTAGCAGTAAGTCCGAGTTGGACTGCGGGAGCAAAGTATTCCAAGATACCGCGCCAGTTGCTTTCGTCGCTGGCTCCACCTCGGTGACATTCATCGATAACGATAAAATCGAAAAAGTCGGGTGGATAGTCGCTGAAGTTGGGGGCGGGATTACCTGCTTCGTTTCGTCCGGTCATGAAGGTTTGGAAAATGGTAAAGAAGATGCTGCCGTTTTTGGGGACTCGTTGTTTCTTGCGGATTTCCTCTGGTTCGATTCGGACGAGGGCATCGTCAGGAAAGGCGGAGAAGGCGTTATAGGCTTGGTTGGCGAGGATGTTGCGATCTGCTAAAAACAGAATCCGAGGGCGACGAGTTGGGGCTTGGCTTAGGTTCCAACGGCTTTGAAAAAGCTTCCATGCCAGTTGGAAAGCGACGAAGGTTTTGCCCGTTCCCGTCGCCATCGTTAGCAAGATTCGGGGGGTTCCT
The DNA here is from genome assembly GCA_041748755.1 of Chroococcidiopsidaceae cyanobacterium. Lineage (GTDB taxonomy): Bacteria > Cyanobacteriota > Cyanobacteriia > Cyanobacteriales > Chroococcidiopsidaceae > JAHHHE01. Next base: position 3,881 of record JBGTCQ010000237.1, read on the forward strand.
TGAGCGATCGCTTCTAGGACGTGCTTGATAGCATTGTGTTGATAATAACGGGCTTCCCATGTGCCACTGCGGTCTTCAAAGGGAATATCTGCAAAGCGATCGCGCCAAAGGTTTGCTTTGCTAAAGGTGGCATCCCATAGTAGAGCGGGGGTGGGGTATTGGCTAATGTAGCCTTCTGCCCCGGTGTGCATATCTACTTGATAAAGTCCGATGCCGTTTGTTGCGTAGGCGAATCGAGTCTGCAACTTTTCGGCGTATTTTTTGGCTTGTCCTAAGCCTTCGGTATCGGGCAAGTCGCGTTTTTTGGCTTCGATAACGGCGAGTTTTTCGCCGCGATAGACCAGCACATAATCGGCGATGTCTGAGGGGGCGCGTTTACCGTTGCCAACTAAGCGACCAGGGGCGATGACTTCGCGGCGGATGCGACTACCTTCGATAATGCCCCAGCCTGTATTTTTTAGTGCCGGGTCAATTAGTTCGGCACGGGTTTCGGCTTCATTCACGAGGGGTTGTTGACCGCTAAATGTTCAGCCAGGGAGGTTTGAATAATGGTCTGGGGTGTTACTCCTAAACGGCTGGCTTCTTGATCGATTAATTCAATCATCCAGATAGGCAAGTCGATGCTAAGTCTTTTTTGAGTAGAGAGGGGACGATTGGCTTGAGACAGGTCAAGCATTTGGGTGATGTCTTCCCCATCGTCAAATTTTTGGTCAAATTCTTTAGCTGTCATACAGGGCAATCTCTTCTATGCGTGATCTGCGGACGGATATGATCCGAATATTTTGATTGCGGTAAGTGATAATTCCTGACCAATGTTTGCCATCTATCTTAGCAACAACTAAAAACCTTGGCTCATCTTGGGTTCTGGCGGGAATTTCTAGCAGCTTGGGGTCAGTCCATAATTTTTGAGCTTCAATAAAGTCAATTCCATGTTTAGCAAGATTAGATTGGCTTTTGTTTTCGTCATATTCAAAAACGGTCATAGTCTAAGCATGGCAGAGCGCTTCAGTAGAAACTATCATTTAGCTCATTGTCGAAAGTAGTGAGTTATGTCATAAAGTTCTGCTAGTTTGTCTTCAGGGATGTCTTGCAGTTCTTGAACAATTATTTGAATTAGCATAAGTCAAACTCTTGGTTGTTAATTATTTAGTTGGGCATGAAACAGGATAGCGCTCGGTTGAGTTAGAGCGTTGCTCATGCTGCCTTCTCAACTGTGTCGGCGGTGAGTTCGCCAGTGAAGGCTTTTTGCAGGATAGACTGTTTAAGTTCTTTTAGAGCGGCGATTTTTTGGCGGTAGATCGCTTCTAGGCGTTGGGTTTCAACAGCTAATTCATCCATTTTAGTTACAAAAAAGTTTTGTTTTGTAAGACAAGGAAATGGAATTAGAACTTTTTTTGCTGTAGTAATATTGAAGTGTTTCTGAGCTGCTCCAACTAAACGACTACCAACAAGGGTTTTTCCGAAAACAGAATTGAAGAATATGCAAAGATAATGAGGGTTGATATTCTCACCAGGTTTAACAATTACTAAATCGCTACAATTTACTATTTCAAGTTCCTCTGGAATGACTGCGGCTGTTCCAGGATAACCAGTCCTAACAATTGCCAAATCTCCAGGTCTTAATTGAGATTTTTTTAATGCAGCGTGAAATTCGTCATCTATAAAGACAACATTATCTAACTTGATTCTAAAGGGGAGGATGTTCTGTGATCGCAAAAACGGAATTCCAATATCTTTGTATTTTGAAGCCATTGAACCAACGTGTCCAACAGTAATTTCTTTGCATATATCTTCTAACTTCTTCTCTACCCACCCGTCGCCTTTCTGGGTGAAGATGGCGTTTAGATAGCTTTCAAAGAGTTCGCGGGCGTTGGTGAGGTTCTTTTCGGCGATCGCGATCGCTCTATCAATCCCCTCAAATGCCTCCTCCAAAATTGTCACAATCCGCTTTTGTTCTGAGAGGGGTGGAAGAGGAATTAAGTATGGCTCGATTGTTGCCTTATTTAAGCCAGTTTGACCCGCCGCTCTAGCCGACAGGTTTATAATATAGTTCTGAACATTTGGGGTCTTCAGGAAATAGAAAAGAAAATCTTTTAATAACTGAGACTCGTCTGGAGTTGCTTTCATTAAGGCAACATTATAAGCCCCCTCAAGACCTCGAAGAATTTGAAAAACTGGTGGGCCATAACGTCCAATCATTACATCCTCTTCAGTGCAAAAGCGTCGGGCTTTATCTTTAGGTATGAAAACGATGTGGTTATCTGACTTATAGTCTCTTATCTGAATGAGGCGAACATAATTGTCTTTGCATATAGTGGAAAAAGTAGATTTCGGAGGCTGAGATCCTCCTTGAAAATTGCAAACATCCCCCAGTTTTTTGACTTTCCAATGCTCGCTCACAACATTCTCCCAATTCCCGCCAAAATTTCCGCGCTTTCCTCATCCAAAAACGCGATCGCATCTAAAATTTCCTGCGGTTCTCGTAACAGCGAGTCCTCAGCCTTATTCGGATTCTTCACCGACAGATCGAACGTCTGCTGATCCACATCAGCAATATCCACTAGCCAAGATTTTTCTGTTTCCGCAAAACTAGCCTGTAATTCTACAAATTCGCGTAAATCCTCATCATTCAGAGAATTGGTTTTACCCATATTCCGCCCCGGAGCAAGTTGGTAATACCAAATTTTCTGAGTGGCCATCCCCTGATTTAAAGGTTTTCCCTGAGCAAATAAAGGCGTTCTCTGAACGGAGTCGAAGGAAACGCCTTTGTCAAAAAACAGCACCACTGTCTTCACCCCTGCCCCGATAAATGTCCCACTCGGACAATCCAAAATCGAGTGCAGATTGCAACTACTTAAAAGCTCCTGACGCAATGCCCGCGAAGCATTATCCGAATTGGACAGAAACGTGTTTTTAATCACCACTGCCGCCCTGCCGCCGCGCTTCAAAATTTTGATGAAATGCTGCAAAAACAAAAATGCCGTTTCCCCAGTTTTTATCGGGAAATTTTGCTGCACTTCCTTACGCTCCTTGCCCCCAAACGGCGGATTGGCAAAGATTATATCAAAGCGATTCTTGTCTTGAATATCGCTGATATTTTCCGTCAAAGTATTGGTATGGATAATATTCGGCGCATCAATGCCATGCAAAATCATATTCATGATCGCCATCACATAAGCCAGACTTTTCTTTTCCTTACCCGTAAAAGTATTAGTCTGGAGTTGCTCAAGCTGTTTCGTCGTCAGATTGCCCCGCCGCAAATAGTCGTAACTCTCGCACAAGAACCCCGCCGAACCGCAAGCCCCATCATAAATGCGATCGCCGATTTGGGGCTTCACCACCGCGATCATCGCCCGAATTAACGGGCGCGGCGTGTAATATTCCCCGCCATTACGCCCCGCATTCCCCATATTTTTGATCTTCGCTTCATAGAGATGGGAAAGCTCATGTTTCTCCTGCTGGGATCTAAACCGTAGCTCATCGATATATTCCAGCGCCTCTCGTAGACTGTAGCCGCTTTGAAATTTATTCTTGATTTCGCCAAAAATTTCCCCAATCTTGTATTCAATTGTGTCTGGACTGGTAGCCCGTTGCTTGAAACCCTGTAAATAGGGGAATAGTTGACGGTTGACATAATCAATTAGATCGTCACCAATCAGGGCGCGATCGCGGTCTACACTACCATCAGCCTGCTTTGGTGCAGCCCAAGCAGACCACCGATGCGCCTCGTCAATAATAAATTCATAGGGCTTACCAACTAGCTCCGCTTCTAGCGCCCTTTCTTGCTCCAAGTCATCCAAATATTTGAGAAATAGCAGCCAAGAGGTTTGCTCTGTGTAATCTAACTCTGTAGTGCAGCCTGCCTCTTTCCAGAGAACATCATCAATATTTTTAAAAGTTTGCTCGAACATTTAACTTTGCTGTGGAATTTTTACCAAGACTCGGCTTGGCTCATATCTTGCACCTACGGCATGAAATGAGCATGGGATTCGTTGAGTGCTAAATTACGGTTGATTGACCGTACATAGTTACGCCAATTTAAGATTCCCAATTCTAGATTGAACTTCCCAATTTATGTAGGTCTTTCAGTTAACTCCTGAAGTGATTGCTTCTCTCACGGATTATTCCTTCATCCTGAATGCCGCATCTGCCCTGAAAACTATTTAAATTGGTGTAATTACAAAAAGGCACTAGACAAAATCAAACAGCTTCAGCAGTGGCTCAACTTCAGGGAAAAACATACCGTGTTTGAGTGGCTGTTGGAGCAGAGTGAGCAAGCAAATGAAATTAAGGAGTGGTTCTCAGTTACCTCACTTTTTTGAGGCTACGCGACAACACCCAGTAACTTGTACACCAACCGGATGCTTTTACTTGGCACTCTTGTTCTTTTTGGTCATTAACGCGAGTGTTCAACACCTCTAGCTCCTTACCGCGACAAGTAACAGCCATCGCCCCTTTTGAACCTGAGTAGTGGCAGCGATCGCCAACTCGAATAATTGGTAGTAGTCTGGATGACGCTGGCGGCTGGGGTAATTGAGGGGGAGCGATCGCATTTAACGGTTGACTGACAACCTCACTGACGACTTGCTGACAACCTTCACCGACAACCTGAGATGTTGATTCTGTAGAGGGTTCAGGCTTATTAATGGGTGGAATTTCAAAACTTTGGGATGAATCATCAATATTGACCACTACGGCTGATAATTGATTTTTTATTCCAATAAGTTTTGAAGTCAAAAGGTTGTCAGGGTTGTCAAATTCCTTGTCAGTAGTAAGTTTCAGGTTGTCAGATGGGTTGTCAGAGCAGTTGTCAGATGGGTTGTCAGAATCGAGTGCATCATCCAGAGTAAGTGTAGTGTCGTCATCAGTTCGTAGTCGCAAAGAGCGAATTAGCCGCCGTCCCTGGTTATTGCGGTCATAATTGACATCACCCCAGCCAAGAGTCTGCTGGCATAGTTCAATCAGGTCAGAACTAAAGTTGTTTTTACCCTTAGCTTGAAGACCACTGACGCGGCAATAGTGGGAGTAAGAACCAAACAGGGTTGAGATATCAGGGTTGTAGTCTTTATCTGCCCACTCTGAGCGATCGCATCCGATTTGAGTTCTGGCAGTAGGTTCATAAATAACCCACTCATTGACCCAAGCAGCAATTGAATCGGTGCGAATTTTTGCTTGCCACAGCGTAGGGCTGACCCCATCCTTCCCAATGCGACGCAGTACGCGGGTAATTTCATCGTTAGGAATGGACAGCAAGTAATTTGTAAAGGCTGACAGTTCTGGCTCAAACTCAGCTTCTAGATCCCGAACTTTGTCTGCCGCTGGTTTATGGTCAAAAGCCAACATCAGAATTCGCCGAGTTAGCCAACTGCCACCGTCTGCATGAAAGATGGGACCGTTCGACGTGACAATCGCCATACCTGGAAAGCGGAAGTTCAACCCATCTTTGTATAGCCGCCGTCCGCTCAAAGAGTCTTGACCAGTCAAGCGCTTAAAGTTGGATAAACTACCCGTGATCTTGTCTTGGTCAGGAAGGATGACTAAGCGCTTGCCAATTAGCCTTGCTACCTCATGCTTATCCTCCAGGTCAGTTAGGCTACCATTCCAACAGTTGTCAGACCCAATCAGCGCTTCCAGTAGCCGAGTAAAGGTTGACTTTCCTGTACCACCTACCCCAATCAAGTGCAAGAACTTGTGCAGGTCAGACCGACCGCGTAGAACCGCTGCTGCAAAACAGAGCAGAATTTCTTTATGGGCTGGTTTTCCGGCTGCTGCACCCAACCAGTTATCAATTTTTTGCCACCCAGTAGCTACAGAGTTGTAAGGACGTGGTAAGCACCAAGTTAGGCGATGCCCTGGAGCGTGATTGTGGAACTGTCCAGTTGCTAGTTCTAGAACACCATCGGTAAACGGCAGAATCTCATTAATCGAGCGTTCATCCCAGACCCGCTCAAATAGCCGCCGCCGCATCTTAGCAACAACGTTGGTTACATAAGAAGCACTGCCATAGCCGATGATGCCCTTTGACTCTAGAATCCCGTCTACAACTGATTCCAGGTAGAGATCGCTAATAGGAGTCCATACACCGTCACGCTCCAATCCGTAATGCATCCAGGTTTTATGCTCGTCGTTCCACAGCAGGCGATCGCGGTAATCCTCAATGATTTCGCGCCCCACAAGATCAGCTGGTGGAGCCTTGGCAGTCTTGAGCAGTTCGGGAACCTGAAACTGTTTTTCCCAAGCAGCGATATTAACAACCTTGCCCATCACTTCGCGCTTGAAGCGATTTGAGCCATTGTTTTGGATATAGTCATCCATGCCCTTACCCTCTGCCACTGTCCAGAGTCCCGTTGCACTGTAAATAGGAACTTTAAACAGTTTAAGCTGGTGGGCTAACTTGCGCTGTGCCTCGATTACATTTTTGTTATCGGCACAGTCGGCATCAAAGCCGATGATAAAGCCAAAGCCAGCCTTGGCTAATTTCTCCAATGTTGGCACTAGATAGCGCTTGCCTTGTGGATCAGCGTCTTTTGGTGTTAAACCCATCTCAACGCCTGACAAAGCAACGGTAGGAATGTCGTTGGAGCAACCAGCGATCGCCTTAAAAAATCCCTCAGTCAGCACTAAACACGGATGCCCGTCAATCTTGTATGCCTTCTGCTTGAGTGCTTCTACGTCACTCCAGTAATGGGGGTCAGTTGGATGCGTGGGCAGCATAGCGTCATACTCACCCAACGGGGAGCGGTATTTGGGCGCTTTTTTATCGTCTTCTGCCTTCCAGGGTTTATCTGGTCTGTATTGGCTTTGATGGTTGCAGCCCTTGAGCCAAATGCCGTCTGACTTTGCCGTATACCCCAAGTATTGGGTGGCGTAGTTGGCTATGACTGATAAGCAATTGGCTAAAACCCACTGGAGATTCAAGCCCCGCTTTTTTATGCACTCCTGGTAGTGCCGCACCGTTAGCTGTGAAGCTTGAGGGGCAAGTCCTTCACAGGCTGGAGCGACGTGCGCTGTTGCGATCTCGGATTGGATTTCTTGTTCTTTTAACATTTCTCAACTCCTTTATTAGGAGCCGAGAACCAAGCCTAAGTATGCGATCTCCTTACAGATTGCGATCGCCCAAGATCGCCTAACAGCCAGGGGAGAATAACTTTTTTCGCCAAAACAGCGCAAATCAAGTTATCCTAGAGGAAATATTTTATATATTGTGGCTGTCAGTGGTCGGGTGAAAGTTTCCAGCTTGGTTCCCGGCTCTGACTCTTTTTTTGCGCGTGTGTTTACAACGGATTCAAAACGAACAGAATGTCAGCCAAACCAGACGGTTGTGATAACGCCCTAATACATGAACTTAACTGACTTGTGCAAGGGCTACTCAGTGCAGCCAATCTGCCAAAAATATTCATAGAAAAACCTCTGCCACCTCAAGGTAACCTTACAAAACTATTGCTCAAATAATGGACGGTTTGGGCAAAAAACAAACCTAACTTGAAGATACACCTCAAAAAGAAACCGAGCAATTAATAACATTTAAAAATCAGCAGCAATTTTTCCAAAAACTTAGAAGTTTGCGGACAAAAGCGGACAAAAGCGGACAAAAGCGGACAGAAGTTAGATAAAAATTTCATAAAATCAGACAAAGTTGTCCAAAAATTAATGTAATTCTTAATATCAAATAGCACTTCTCGAAATCAAACTTTACAAACTTTAAATTAAAATCTTCCACTACTAAAATAAAAACTATCTGACTAAGTAGGACAAGTAGAAAGCTGCTGATTACAAAGCTCTTGGATGACCACCACTTCTGACCAAACCCTAAAGACCGCAACCACTGAACCAATCCCATCCCCTGACAACCCGTTGCAGTACCGGGCTATTGGTTTGCTTTGGGGAAAGTATATTCCAAGTGAGGAACTAACTAAGGGTACGCTGATTACAAGCGATGACACGAACATTGATGCTGTGATTCTAGGTAGGCTCCTGGGGTTGGTTAAGGCTCGTCACATAGATTTAACCCAAGAGCATTTCTGGGTGGTATATCCCAGAACGCGGGAAGAAGAACCAAAACTCCATGTGCAGCTGGCTGGAGTTTGGGAACCGGAAACGTTGCACCCTGATTCACCCGCTCCAACTTTAGGGCAGAAGCCGGATTACTTCTCGATCCAGGGTGAGGTGGTTTACCAGCACAAGGAAGAAGGCTGGGTAGCGGTAAAAATTAACCAGAAGCCACAAAAGCAAGATGACAAACCCAGCTACTTTAATTTAAAGCTCTTTGGTTTTCTCCCTGAAAGACCAGTAAAAAACTTCTGGCATCTGCACGTACAGCGCGAGGGCAGCAACCTGGTAATTGAGGATGGAGAGCGTATTGCCTACCTGGGCAAGAAGAAGCCAAAGAAAGGGAAACCCAAGAAAGGGAAACCCACGAAGGGGAAACAAAAGCCCGATAATGCAGGACAGCAACCAGTCGAAGCCGCAGCTTCACCAAAAGAGCCGCCTAAGTTGAAGAAAAAGCAGCCTAGCGACGAGGGTGCATCTGGCAGTGAGGGGAGTCCTATTAAGGCATGAGCGCTCCTGCGGAAATTAGCGAAGCTGAGCGCAAATCAGTCTAATTTTCTCAAGTGATGTATTAGGCTGAAAAGCACGTTTTTGCTGAGAAAAGCCAGACACGCAAAGGAGAACGGTATGAAGAAGGTAGTTACGTGTGCGGCGGTGTCGGGTTTGTTGGCTGGGTTCTCCCTGTTGGGCTGGGGAGGCGAATTCGACGAGTCCGCCCCGCAGGAGGCGGCCGAGGCTGTCCAGAGCGCGGTGATGGGTGTGCCGCGGGTCTGGGTCATCAGTGACTTGACCAACCCCGCGCAGAACCTCACCGACAAGGATGACCAGGTCACGATGGCCGCCTTCGACCTGCTCGCCGGGAAGTTCGACATCGAAGGCATCACGGTCGGCGCTACCCCAAAGGGAGCCGACTGTGCCGACGCAGCAAGCTGGGCGAACGCCGAACACAAAGTCGCTTACTCACGAGAGATCGGCCGGCTTCAGGCAGCCTACAACAATTATCCGAACTCCATCAACTTCAAGCAGGCCAGCACCTGCAACGAGAAGTTCGATCCAACCCGTGGTTACTCGAATCTTACAAATTACGGCAGCGTCAACCAGATCGTCACCGCGGCACAGGCGGGTTCCATCAACGTTCTACTGTGGGGTCCCCTGACCGAGGCCGCGGTGCTGGTCAAACACCTGATCAGCACAGGCAAGAACGCCACGCGCAACAACATCACCTTCATTGCCCACTGGACCGCCCCCAAGTCCACAGCCCACAACTGCTTCAACGATGCCAACGCTTGCTCCTATCTGAAGGATCGCGCCGCCGACAACACGATCAAATATTACGAACTCGGCGACGTTGGACAAGCGGGCCTCGTCCAGAATAGCTGCGCCAGCGGGACGACACTCAACAAGACCACCATGCTCGCCAGCGAGATTGGGTCATACATGGACTACAAGTGGCCAGTCTCAGGCTCCAACAAGGGTATGCCTGATATGTCCGACTCGGCGACCTTCTGGATACTGCTTGGTTACGGTGGCGGCTTCATCGGCTACACCGATGACGGGGTTGCGCCAGCCAACCTGCCTGCACGTCACAATGCTCTGTGCAAGGACCGCCAGTCTATCTTCACCATACTTCAGAACCGCGCCAACACAGCCGCACCCTAGTCTCCTCCGTTCCTGGTTCTCAGCCTAGCTTACTCTCCACTTTCGGCAGTAAGTTGATCTCAGACATTTTGGTTTGATGGAGTATTGGTTAAATCTCATGAAACCCTTTTCTAGTCTTTTGTCCTGTACTGAGCCAATGGATAAACAGCTGTGCAATAACCCCTGCTTTTACCTCCAGGCTGCGCTCAAATTCACCTAATCCCCAGTTTTTTCTCAATCCGCCCAAGTTTCGTGAAAGCCCAATCACTACGCTGCTGAGTTTGAGTCAAAGCAGAATTCATCTGCCACAAGTTCCACAAACTCAGTCCTAATGCTATGCCAAATCCAACTACTACCCGTTTCCCCCACTTACCG
>JBGTCQ010000238.1:0-16801 GCA_041748755.1 Chroococcidiopsidaceae cyanobacterium
CGGTAAGTGGGGGAAACGGGTAGTAGTTGGATTTGGCATAGCATTAGGACTGAGTTTGTGGAACTTGTGGCAGATGAATTCTGCTTTGACTCAAACTCAGCAGCGTAGTGATTGGGCTTTCACGAAACTTGGGCGGATTGAAAAGAAATTAGGGATTAGGTAAAAAGGAACTTAATGATTGCATCTGAAAGAGTAGCAGTTGGAAGTGAGGGAGCGTAAGTTGCAAGTCAAAGCAGAAGCTTTGGCACTGTTTTTTATCCAATGGATAATAACTTCTGATTGTGTACAGGTATTACTTGGTAGCCTGGAACTTTGGCAAGGGCAGACTGAGGCAGATGCAGATCCTAAGGATGGCTCTCGCATCGAGCATGTCGGAATGTACATCGGAACAGCTCAAAACAGGCAACATCGTTTGATATCGAGCCGCAAGTCTTTGAATGGGACAACATGCAGAGATAACGAAAAAGGTAAGTCTGATCTAGATAAAGGTATTTATGAAAGAACATTTCAGGCGGTGAGAAGACTATGAGCTTTGGGCATTGCTGGAATTTTGGACTGCAAAGGGTTATTGTTGCGATTGCACTTCATTCATCTCAAAAACTGTTGCGCTTGTTATTTTAATGCAAAGTTTAGTTAGTAGCTCAGGAGATGCTGCTAAATCTTAAGGTCTTGTTACGGAACCAGAACATGACTCAGGGGTAAAATCTCTTTATTCTTGAGAATTTAGACTCTACTTTCAGGTTAGAGAGCATAATGATGAAGAAAACCCGTTGTATTCTCTCCCTCGACGGTGGCGGTATCCGAGGAATTGTTACTGCGACGCTACTAGAGCGATTAGAACAAAAACTCAAGGCGAAAGAACCAGATAAATCGCTAAGAGATTACTTTGACATTATTGCTGGAACCTCAACCGGCAGCATTATTGCCTGTGGAGTTGCAAGGGGATATACAGCAAGCAGAATCAGACAAATCTACAAAGAGCGGGGAATTGAAATCTTCCCAAGATTCTGGCAAGTCTTTAAGAGTTTGCTTAGTCGGGTTACGTTTGGTTATAGTCAGCCAATTTATGATGGCAAGGGGCTGGAGAAAGTTTTACAGGATAACGGAATATTTGGGGGAGAGCTTTTCAGTAGCTTGCCCGTTTGCACCCTCGTCACCTGCTATGACGCCTACAACCGACAAGCTGCGGTATTTGTCAGTACGGAGTCTAGTCCCGCACAAATTCCTATCTGGCAAATCTGTCGGTCCTCTGCTGCCGCACCTGTTGCTTTTCCGGGGTTTCTGCTCAAAGAGAGAAACTTCATTGAGTTTTGGAGGAATGAACTCAAGCAAAAAGGTGGGCTTGGCATTCCTATTTATCGAGGCGAGGAAGTCATTCCGCTGATTGACGGAGGGGTATTTGCAAATGACCCAGCAATGTGTGCGATCGCTAATCGTTTGGTTTGGGACGATCAGCCCTCACGGAGGGAATTAGTGGTTGCCTCATTCGGTACAGGTCAGAATGTGCAAGCAATTGGTGTTAGAGAAGTGCTGGGCTGGGGCGGACTTGAATGGGCAAGCCCCCGCAAAGGCATTCCATTTCTCGATGTGCTCTTTGATGGTTCTGGAGATGCAGTAAGTTATGTCGGCAATAAAATTCTTGACCCGAATAACTACTATCGCTTCCAACCTAATCTGATTGAGAATCTGCCTGCTTTCAATGCTGGCAAGGAGAATATTGCGAAGCTGGAGAATGCTGCGACCGAGCTTCTTGAGCAAGAAGTAGTAGACAAGAAATTAGATGCCTTAGCGAGGGAACTAGTTGACCGCGCAAGTACATAACTTATGATCAGAAACCCGAAAAGAGACTAACATTTCATTTTCCTGAGGTGATTCTTATTAATAGTGCTTAACCTCCAGAATGGCTTATTTTGAGCGCTAGCTTACCGATGTGAATAAAAATAATGAATCCAGCTAAACAAAAGCGGCTGACAGGCTTACAGGTTGTTTTGCTCATCAAAATTGTCCTGACCCTTGGTTTATGGGCATTACCCTTCTTGCTGCCTGACCCGCTACTCGATTACTTAACTGAGCATCTACTTGGCATTTCTACTTTACAACCTAAAGTTTTCATTCACCTTTTGGGGGCTACCTTTCTAGCTTTAGTAGTAGGATACATTTCTGCTTTTTTCCGAATTAACAACGGTAAAGATGTCAGGCATATTATTTGGGCTGGAGTTGTCAGCAATGGTCTTGCTTCTGCGATTTTGTTGCTCTACGGCTTTGCTGGAGCTTATCAATCCTGGTCAACTAGTGGTCAGATAGTGATGTGGGGGTCAGCAGTAGCAACTGGCTTAATTACCTTAGGATTAATTGTTACGGGGGGTTTGAAAGATACGTCTGCTACACACAGTCCCAACCTCTAATTCAATATGAGACATCCTTTTCAAGTTATTTCCATTGTTAATTCGTCGCTGCTTCTCGCAGTGCTGACTGTACTGACGCTGATACTGATGGGGGTGCTGGGCAAGATAAGCAAGCCTCTAAGCGTTCCTGATGTTGCCCCTATCGGCATTATTTCATTGGAGTTTGCGGGCAATTCGGCAAGAGCAAAGGCAATTGTTGCAGCTTGGCGTAACAAGGGCGTTTTGCAAAATGCCAAAAAGGTGCAATGGCTTGATTTTTTGTATATTGCAGCCTATTCTACGACGTTAAGTTTGGCTTGTATTTGGTCAACAAAACTCTTACCAGATTTTGATTCGGCATGGGTTGGCACCGGATTTGTTCTGGCTTGGGGGCAGTGGTTTGCAGCCTTATTGGACGTTATTGAGAATCTTGCTCTTTTCCCTTATCTGTACAGGGATGTAGATGATAAAGCCGTCTGGGCTCAAGTTGCAGCTTTTTGTGCAGTCATCAAGTTTAGTTTGATCATTACGGGGTTACTTTATGTAGTTATTTCGCTCGTTGTTTTTGGCGTTTCAATTATCTGGTAAATCTTGAATTCAGTATGAGCAAAAACTAAGGCTTGCTTAAAAGCAACTTTAAGATTTCTGAATAGATTGAATTACATATTTCTTGGGGTATCTAGTGCCCTACTCCCTCCTAATTGGTTGTCCTTCACTTGACAATGAAACTACAATTCAAGTTGGTCAAAATGTGCTTCTTATTGTCAAATTGCTGAGCGACTAGAGAAATTTATCTACTTGCTCATTGCCTGTACTACTCCGCCATAGATAATTTGTTGTAGCTGATCATAGTCAGCACCAGACTTAACCAAGTCCTTCCTCATCTGAGAGTTGAGTTCAAGTTGTAACCCCATCTCACTAGAATTCCTATTGACGATGTTATGAGGACTTATTCCCTTGAGAAAGCTCTCAGAGCAATCGCCACTCGTTTGTTTAGGAGCGTCAATTGAGTTTAGGCGGTAAAGCCCGAAAGAACTTTGGTTGCTATTGACATAGGTGATGAATTCATTTCTTTGAGCCTTGTTTAATCCGCCAACACAAATACTTCCAGGGGCATGATCCTGCTTATGCCCATGAATAGATATTGCTTTCTTGTGTGATCGCACCGCTCGAATCGCTACTGGATCATTGAACTTTTCGGAAGTGATGTGCAACACATCAAAGTTAGGTGTGCCAGAGCCAGGAACAAGATCCTTGCAGGCTTGGTTTTTGATGCGTCCAACAAATGTATAATAATCCCATTTATTTGTGCGGCTTATTGCTCTAGCAATCTGGCCTGTGTTTAACTCAATTGCCCCAGCATGGATGGCAAGAACAATAACATCTTCCCCGTCTTCTTTATCTACAACCTTGTAATCTCCAGGAACACTGTTTTCACTTTTTTTACATTCACTTGAATCTTCAAGAGCAAGTGAACAGCCTGTGTAACACTTAAAATAGTCCGCTTGTGCCTCATCAGGCCAAGCTATGAAGCTTACAAAGACAATCAGTATCATTGCTAAAAGAGTAGATGTGAGCTTTTGTATATATTTAAGAAGTGATAGCTTGGCTAAAATTTCGGCTATGCTAGCAGCCATTTTTTTCTCCTGTTTGAATTCTCAAGCTAGTTTAATGTTGCTTCGTTCTGTATGGTTGTAATTTGGAAAAGTGTGAAAAGGTTGTAATATCTCGCCTAGGGACTTACTACTGACAGTCAACATTGAGAAATTCAGCGCTTCATGAAAGCAGATTAAAAATTTCTGGAAGGATTGAGCTACAGATTCCTTCCGGTATCTCATGCCCTACTCCAGGAATCTGCACATATTTTGCTCCTGAAATTAATGGATAGTATTTCTGGCCGTGCCCCTCAGGAATCATAGGATCTTCAGTGCCGTGGATAACCAAGGTTGGTACGGTAATGCTGCTAAGCTGGCTCAGCCGAGAACCAGAAGCAATCATGGCTTGGGTTTGATTTTGGCTAGCACTGGGATTGAAGCCCTTGCGATCTTTGAAGCTCTGTTGATATAGCTGACGATGAAGTTTTTCATCAAATAGAAATGCACTGCCAGCTAGAGAACGCCATAAGCCTAAGTTGTAATCTTCTGATGCTCGATCAAGTTGAGCATAACGAGCCATGTGTTCTAGAAAGGTAGCAGTTGGTGTTGGTCGCAAAGCAGGGTCGCCGAAATACCCTGATGAGGCTATGGAAGTGAGAGTCAAGACATACCTGGGGTCACTGATGGCAATACGTTGAGCAATCATACCGCCCATCGAAATACCAATAATGTGAGCTTGCGTAATCTTTAAGGCATCAAGTAACCCCACCGTATCAATCGCCATATCTTCCAGGGTGTAAGAACTACTGACTCTTGACGAAAGTCCCAGATCTCGGTTGTCGAAACGAATAGCGTAATAGCCTTTTTGGACAATCGGTTCATAGAAGTAGGGAAACCAATGAACACACTGAGACCCTAAGCCCATGATGAGCAGTACAGCTGGGTCATTGGGGTCGCCAAATGTTTCATAATAAATGTCGATACCATTTACTTTGACAGTACCCTGGCTGTGGACTGAGATGCTCATAAGCTAGCCACCTAAGACATCGAGTTTTATAAAGGCACAACAGCAAACTGATTTGTCAAATGGTTACCTGTTCCTGCAAGAGGAGACTTAGAGGAGCTTCTACATGAGCCTCAGTCTCTAGTTGCTCAATAACCGCTGCACCTACGGCAGAACTCCAGACATTGACTACTGCACGGAAACGACTTAATAGCCAGTCAACAATCAAAATCAGGGCAATGCCCTCTATTGGCAGATGCACTGCCTGTAAAACAAGTGCCATTGTCACTAAGCCAGCTTCAGGAATTCCTGCTGTGCCAACAGCCGCTAAGGTTGCAGTGATGAAAATGATGAGCATTTGCCCAATCCCAAGATCTATGCCATAAACCTGTGCAATAAAAACAGCAGAAATCACCTCGTAGAGAGCGATTCCATCCATATTGAGTGTTGTACCAAAGTTCTAACTGAGTTTAGAATCCTTACGTTGTCAGCCATATTTCCTCTTTAGTCAATTCTGGATATGAAGAATTTTTCCAGGTACTGCAAATAATAAAGTATTTTCATTTAGTGAGCCTTGTCTTCAATACCTCTGAAGTATTCTTCGACAACAAGCTATTACGTATCTGTTCCACGTTGCTTACTACTTCAAGATCTTGAGCCTCTACACCACTATCAGTGAGATGAAAACTTTCGTCTTGCAAGGCAGATGCAAACTTTTGATAGAGATCAGGATTCGTAGCAATATGAAGAGCTAGTTCCTGACCAACTTCCTTTAAGCGGCGAGGCAATTCCGCCTCTGTGACACCTAGCAATTCAGCAAGCTGTTTTTTTAGTACGGCATTTGAGTGAACCCCTCCTTCAACCCCTTCCAACGGAACTTCAGGTAAGCTTTGCTCAAACAAATGGCTGAACGTCTCAATGCTGCCCCAATCAAGGGGTGTATGCTCTGCTAAAGCCAAGGCAGTTGGGAATATTATTTCCTCAAAACGCTCTGGCAGCGGGGCCGTTAACACCTTCTCAGTATTAACCAATCCACCCCCAAACTTGCCTGGCTCCCACTCCGGAACCGGATCGCAATTTTCCCGCAAGATTCGATTGAAAATAAAAGGAATTTTTTCAACCCCATACCGTTCAATTAGTTGCTCTCTACCGTGATGAGATAACCACAGCGCCGCTATTCCTGCTACTGCCGCAACCGCGAAGGAGGTACCGTTCCCTTGAGCAACACCAAATAAAATACGACCGTCATTTCCTTTTTTAGCCTGTGCGTGCCACACGGACTCGCCTGGAGCGGTCACATCAACGGCTTTGCCTCTAGAAGACCCAATCCAGATCTCACGCTTGGCGTTGCTGGCCGCAACCGCAATTACTTCTTCAAAAGCAGCAGGCCAAGCCACAAAAGGAACGCAGTTCCCCGCCGCTGCTGCAATAATGACTCCTCTTTTTTGGGCATAGGAAATCGCAAACTGTAAGCGCCAGTCCCACAATCCTCCTAAGCTAATAGAGATGACGTGAGCACCTTGATTCGCTGCGTGTTCAATCGCTTTAGCAAGCTTCATCATGCCCACTAAAACAACTGAATAGGTCATTCGTAGGGGAATCAGCTTAGCACCCGGTGCAACACCGGACACAAAGTTTTGATTTGAATTACTTGGAGGTTGATTTCCTCTCTGACTGATGATGACACTGGAAGTTGCTGTACCATGTCCTGGATTAGGAATCAAAACTCCTGGAGGTTCCTCCAGTTCATCTGTGGCGTCTAAATCATCTTTGAGAAAATCCTTTCCTGGCAATAGATTCTGAGCAATCTCTGGGTGGGTTTGATAGCCTGTATCCGGATGACCAATCACAACTCCCTGTCCTGGCAACTTTGTAGCATCTGGAAAAAAGCGTGCCCAAGCTTGTGGCACCCGCATTTGCTCTAAACTCCATTCCGGTGCCCCACTTTCTGGCAGGTGTTGAACGTTAGGACCCAAACCACAGAGCAATTGCCCCGCATCAATCGCAGCTGAAAAACGTTCAGCTTCTAGTGTGTCCAAGGCAGGCTCCATATTCCAGTCAGGACGGCCAGAGACTGCAACCTCAAAGAGAGGCTCTGCATAAATAACCCCTGGCAAAGCCCGTAAGCAATAGGTCATCTGCCACGCCTCTGACACTGAGGACGGGTGTTCTGCAGAAGTCAGATCAAAGCGAGTGGCTAACCCATTAATGCGATCGCCAAAAGGGCTGGCTGTCCACCCAGAACCCAGCACGGTCGCTACTAACGCTTGTACTGCTGGTTCTTGCATAGGCTCCCTAACCTGGATAGCAAAACCTTCAAAGTTTGAATGAAATGGCTGATCCATTGTGTTGATATGCTCAAAATTCTTTACGAGCTTGGTTCATGAAAAAATAAATACTTGTTAAGTAAAGCAGTGGCAAAAGTTTATTGCTTGAAATCTCTACAATTCTTTAACTTTTTTTGCTAGAGAACTTGTATTTTCAGGACTTACGAAAAGGTCATCAGAATAGAAGAATTTTTAGAGGCAGTTGTCTATGTATCAATGATTCGTTTGATACTGCGTCGTCTAGCCAAGAATCCGTAACAACGAACGCTTAACTAACATTTACAAACGGTCTCTTAGGCTTACCTCTACAAAGAAATAGTAAAGTTTTCTGAAGTTGATTTCTCAAAAAAGTAAAAAAGATCTATTCTATTCGTACAAAAACTTTCAGAAGAAAATTTCTTTACTACAAGCCTTTTACTTTGGCTTGCTTGGTCTTCCTATATTGATGGTATCGAACCGCATTAGTATGAAACCGTAGGTCAGGCTGCATCGGAGGATAAAACCGCGCGAATTCTTCCTGTCCCTTTTTTCTATAAAGAGGAAAGCTTTTACAAAGAAGAGAAGTTTGCAGAGCGTTAGTATTTAGTGAAAACTGTTTTCCCAATAGCTTATTATAAGTTTTGTTTAAACAGTGTAAAAATTTTTGTTGAAGAAAGAGGAGTCTTTGAAATAAGCTTTTATAGAGGAAGGTTTCATGTACGAACTACTTCGTTATTCTTTAGCATCAAAATTACTTCCACAACAGATTCTATCGGGGGGATTGGCTTTCATCATCGCAAATGAGTTTTACAAGTTCCACAGTTTTGGTTTAGAGTGCGTTGCTTTTTTGACAACTTGGGGCATTTTTGATTTCTTTGTACATAAGGTATCTGAGTTATTTAGCCGGAAGCGTAGGCGCTAATTAGCAAGAGACTTTTTGGATAACAATCCTCAGAATTACTGTAACTCTGTGTCATCCGGGTTGTAGTCGTTAGACTGAAAATTACTGGAAAAACTTGCTGTAAGGGGAACGCAAGAATTTTATTGTCTTATGTCGCAGCAGGTATGATCTTCCATTTTCTATTTGAGAGGAATAGAAATTTGTCAGACACAGTCACTTTTATCTCGAGACAAATTAATTATTCAAAACATTGGACAAGGAGGTATTGAGGTGTCTAATAACGGAACCCATGTGGAAACTGGAGAAGCCACCGCTGGTGAACCCCAACAACGGGTGGAGCCCGCAGCTCGGGCTGAAGCTCCTGATCGCCCATCACGAGAAGAGTTGGATGTCCGTCAGGCTACTCTCAGAGAGAGGCGGAGGAATGTTCCACCGCAAGAAAATCCTCCAGAGGAAAGGGGAGCCGCAAGCCCTGCTACGACACCTTCCCCAAGCGTTCCACCCACAGACTGTGCAGAGCCACCTTCTCAGTAACACGCCTTCAGGCGCTTAATTCTGCAGCCCAACTCCGTCTAACACTCAATAAAGGAGGTACAATCCAATGGCTCCCAATGATTTGGTCCTGTTCCAAAACATTGGGCTCTCTGACACCGACACAGAAGGACAGACCTCAACGGTCGGTGAGCCCAGTTTGGCGAATAACGATCAGCAGATTTTTATGACGGGGAACTGGTACGCAGCCAAGTCACTAGACAACGGCGCAACTTGGAAACCCGTGAACCCGTTTAGTTTCCTGCCACCCGCAAGTGGAGGATTCTGCTGCGATCAGACACTCCTCTATGATCCCAGTCGGGATCTTACTTTTTGGCTCCTGCAATACATTGAACAGAACAACACAAATACGCTCCGTGTAGCTGTGAAGCGAGGAGCTACTCTTGGAGACAACGATTGGTACTGGTGGGATTTCGAACCCCAAACTGTGAATTCGCAATGGCAAAATCAGTGGTTCGATTACAACCATGCCGCTCTATCCAACAACTACCTGTACATAACATCGAACGTGTTCAGTACTGTTGGTGCTGGATGGACTCGTTGCGTTATCCTAAGACTTCCCCTTGACGCTCTGGCTAACAGGACTGCGTTAAACTATAACTACTTTGAGAGCACTGACAATTTTTCCCTTCGGTGTGTGCAGGGTGCTCGAGATGTAATGCATTTCGCAAGTCATAATTCTTTTAACCAGATTCGCGTATTTTCGTGGTTGGAGGAGCCCAACCAAGTCTCGTTTTGGGATGTTGATATTTCTGCCTGGACAGGCAGCAACTCCGGCGAATACAGTGCACTTGGACCGGACGGCAACAATTGGCTCAGCCGATGTGATGAGCGCATTACTGGAGGATGGGTGGCGAATGGTGTGATCGGCTTCATGTGGTCAGCCAACCGAGATGGGTCGCATCCGTTCCCCTACATCCGTAGTGTCAGGCTAAATGAGACGACTAAAGAAGTTATTAATGAGCCAGACATCTGGAGCCAGAATAATGCATATGCTTATCCGGCTGCTTGTCCCAATGATCGCGGACAAATCGGGATCACCTTCTTCCGGGGCGGCGAGAGCTTACATCCCGGTCATGTAGTGGGGATTTGGGATGATAGCTCGAACGGGTGGAGGCTTCAGGCTACCCGTAACGGGACCAATGGTCCGTCTGATGCTAAGTGGGGAGACTATCTAAATTGTTATCGACACTCACCTGATGGGTTCACATGGATCGCCAGCGGATTCACACTGCAAGGCGGAAGCAATCGCGATAGTATCGTACCGCAATTTGTCCACTTTGGGTTAAGTCAGGATGAGGCTGTGATCCACAGCTAGTGTATTCTCTTGAAAGCCGGGAGGTGTCTGCAACGTCAAAGCTGTAAGGACAGTTAGAATCCTCAGCATTGCCAATTCTTGTCTGTTGCCAAAGGTAGACCCGTTGCAGATATACCTTGGGTTCTATTTATCTAATGCCGCTGTCATAATTGATTTCAATCCAGGTAAATCCGGCTTTATCGACAGTGATCGCCTGCTCCGGAGCATAGGGGCGTGGTCTAGGTGATTCTGGATGGAGGATGTATATTCCTGGCTTCAGAGATACCCGAAAGCGTCCATCCTTGTTACTTTGGAATTGGGTCACAACTTGCCCTGATTGAGCCAACACCGTAATTGTTGCTTGATAGGGACGCTCATTGACCACTCCTGGGCGTTCCACTGGGCTGATGGGACGAATCATTACCTGTCCTTCAATGCCGCTACATGAGGTTTCCAGGTCTTTCATCTGGTAGCTGCAATCAAGAGAGGATTCAATATGTAAGGCGGGAATTTGAGCAAGGCTAATTCTGGACGGGATGGCTCCTAGACATAGTAATAATGTTCCTAACAGGATGAGTGAACTTCTAAAGAGTAATCTATGCATAGAAAAACCTCTACCTCATAAGAGGCTTGAACGAGATTGTACAAGATGAGAGGAAATGATTACCCGAGCATTTGACTGTTAGAAATAGTAGCTATGTTCCTATTCTAGGAATAGTAAGTAGGGGTGTATTGTCAAATTAAGTTGAATTAAGACAAATCAGACAATATTTTCCGAGAAAAACTGCCCCCTTGTCCCTCAATAGACACACTAACACCAGTAATCTCTCTCCAACTTGGCCGAAAAGTAGCGAAGCTGCAACGAGCCGCCATGCAAACCTTGAAGCTGTTGCTATGTAATGCTTACAGAAAATTTCTTTCGATCTCAAAATTAGCTTTATGCCTGCTGCATTTTATGTCTAAAAGTATTGCTATGTAAAGTTTATAAACTTTAAATGATGGCTAGTTGCACCTTTGCTACTTTTGAGCCGTATACAAAGCTTTATGAACTCCAACTCTCCCCAGTTTAGTTGCATCTGGAACTGGTAAGCAGCTAAGTCCTGTCGCCTTGCTGCAATAGTCTTCTCTGATAGCGGTAGACCACGCTGGTAAGAAGCCGTAACCTCTCGAATCCGTTCCACATAAGAATGCAGATCTGCCCAAAGTGAGCGCTGCCTCCTGCCAATGTCCCAGCAGCTTCAAATTATGTTGTCGTTCTTGCTGCTGCTGTTGCTGGCTCTCCAACGCTCGGCGCTGCTGCTCTTGCTGCTGGCGCTCTATCTCCACAGCGCGGCGGTACTTGTCAAGCTCAAAGAGCCAGGTTGCCTGGTTTGCATTAGCCTGTGACTGACAAAATTTGGAGTAGCTTTGGGCGTAGGAGCGATCGCGCTTAATTAACTCCTGTACGGCGGGGCTTTGGGTTAAGAACTGGGTAATCTGGTTGGGGGACTGCTGCTGCTCCTGCATCAGAAATGTAATCCGCTGGTCAATGTCCTGTGGTTCTTCAACTTGATAAATCGCCCTAGCCTGAATTGCCCACTGTTGGTAAGCAGCCTGGGCTTTTTCTCGTTGCCTGTGAGCCAGTTCAGGGGTTTCAGCTTGCGGCTGTGAGAGGTTTTCTGGAATGGCTCTAATCAAGTCCTGCACAGCGGGAATCCCATATTGCGGCTCCCAGACAGGCTGTTTTTTCCGCTCTGGCACTCTTTGGTCTGACACTGGTGACAGCGATGGGTTAGGTAACTGTAATTCCAGATCCTCTCGTGCAAGGGTTTTCGCTGGTTGTAATTCCTGGTGTTGTTGTCGTGTGCTTTGGACAATTTCAGCCAGTTGCTGGTTATCCCTAGCTTCTTCATAGTTAACTTTCACTCACATCTTGCACCAAGCCCAAATTCATATAAGGCAGCCGTTTTAGTTAAATTGCCTTTAGGCTGAACTTTGCTTGAATTAAACTTTTCAAGCCTCAAGGTGATCGCTTAAAAAAATTAGGAGAGCTTAAAAAGTTGATTTTTCGTTAGGTGCAAGATGTGAGTTTCAGGTACTTCTGCAATCCTGGGAAGCTGTAAGCTTTACCCAAAGCATTCCCAGCCACTTTCTCCCCGGATACCATCTCATAAGTAATGCCCTTGGGTTTACCGTTGCGGGTAAAGCCTACGTAGGCTCGAATCTGACGCTCTACTAAGCGGTGGAAAAATTCTGGCATCGTAGGACTGCCCTGAGTTGCCCTTTCAATTTCTACTGCTAGCTGCTGTCGCTCAGAAAGTTCTGGAGGATGCTCTAGCTCACGCTCATAATTCCTGTACGTTTGCCAACTGGGAGCAACTGGTTCTAATTCATAGTTTCGCTCTAGCTGACGAAAGAAGGGGGAAACTCGCATCACATTTGTGTCGATTGCCGTCGTCAATTCATTGAGGATTATGCACCCCCTCAAGGCTATTCAGATCAGGTTAAACAAGACTGCTTGAAGATGTACGTCTCTTGTCTTGGGGTTTCGCGGTATTGAGCGGGTCACTCGTGGTACATCACACCACAGTGATTTGCTGGGTGAAGCAAGTCGGAGCGAACCTGCCCAACGCTTACCAACCCGATACTATTCCTGAAGTTGGGGAACTTGATGAACTCGAAACTTTTGTTGGCTCGAAAAAAACAAAATCTGGATCTGGACGGCGGTTGACCACTTCCGTCAAGGAATTTTAGTGTGGGTGTTAGGCGACCACCGTGCCAAGACGTTTGCTTTAGTTGTGGGCAGTTGTAGCTACCTGGCAGTGCTACAAGTCGCCACAATGCACACGGGCTTTTAAAAGCCCGTGTAGCAGCGACTTCTATGTCACGGATGGTTGGTCAGTCTATCCGGGCTTCATTCCCGCTGGAGACCACATTATTAGTAAAACTTACATGACGCGGGTAGAAGGGGAAAATACAAGGCTACGGCACTATCTGGCGCGACTGCATCGCAAAACTTTGTGCTACTCCAAGTCGGAAGAAATGCTGAAACACAAAGGTTCGGTTGCTACTTAACTGTCTCAAATTCTGGGATGTTCCCCTTCCTGCATGATTCATCCCGCTATTCAGCAACGCCAGCGTACATTTTGGTTCCAATGCTACTCACACGCGCACAACCGATTTTACCGGGATCGATGCAAAGTTACAGGGGACTGTGCTGCTTGTCCCACCCTACTCAACATTGAGGTGTTGCTGTAGGTAAGCCAACACAAGCGCTTTAATTTCGGGTAGCAGTTGTTCACGTAGGGCTTTATAGCGACCAAGCGACATCCATAAAAGCTGACCTGCCCCTTCGATAATCAGCAGGGCTGCAAGTTTGTGCTTTGCCAAATCGATGCTGGGTGCTCGTTGAGCGAGAAAAGCAGCTGATTCTTGAATCAATTGAGACGCGAAACCAGCATCAACCTCCTCAAGTACAGGTAATAAATCCTGCGATTGAATAAATATCGCTTGATAACCAGGGTGCTCGACAAAGAACTGGTCAAAGGTATCAACTGCACGATCAACATAGATCGACAACGGCATTGTGACTGCCGCTTGAGTGTGGAGGATTTTGACCATTTCATACATCTGCTGGTTGTAGCGCATGGCTAAAGCTTTGAAAATAGCTTCTTTATCTGGAAAGAACTGATATAGCGACCCAATGGGAATTTGAGACCGAGCGGCGATCGCCCGTGTTGTGGTTGCCTTATGTCCCCCCTCAATCAGCAGTTGCTCTGCCACATCGAGAATCTGGTTGACCCGCTCCTGACTGCGATTTTGTTGAGGTTTACGTTGCATTCCAGACGAGTTGGATGAAATTGTTGCCATCGAATTTATCAACCTACTTGACAAAACATGAACATTGTTCATATCTTAGATACATGAACAATGTTCATATTCTAAACCAGTTCAATTCATGGAGAAACCAATTATGAGCCAAGCTGATTTCACACGCTCACGTCCCGAAATTAACTCTGAGGAGCTTCTTGCTGAATACAGTCGCGACAAGCTAGGCATGCTCACCCGCTGTGCCCGCGAGTATGGCGAGGTCGTGTTCCTGCAAGTTGAAGACACGGCTGTTTGCCTGTTGAGTAACCCGGATGTAATAGAGGAAGTGCTCAAAGATCGGCTGCTATTTGTAAAAGCAGAGGATTTGCGGATGATGAAGGGCCTCCTTGGCAATGGATTGGTCACTAGCGAAGGTAGTTTTTGGCAGCGGCAGCGCCGCATCACTCAGCCTGTATTTCACCAACATCGGATTGCGAACTATGGCGAAGTCATGGTGAAGTACACCCAAAGCTTGCTGGAAACATGGCGCGATGGTGAAACTCGTGACATCCACGCCGATATGATGCGTTTGACCCTCAACATCGTCATGAAAACGATTTTTGATCAGGATGTAACAGACGAAGCGGCAAATTACATTGCTGATGCTGTAGAAGTTGGGCTGAACTGGTATGAGGCGCGGTCCAAAGCAGAAGTGATGGGTGAGACCCTTCCTGCAGCCGAGGATGCTCGTTATGAGCGCGCGATCTCGCTTTTAGACGAAACCATTTACGCCATGATCAGTCACCGCCGTTCCACGGGTGAACTAGGTGGTGATTTGCTGTCGATGTTGATGCAGGTACGTGATGCCGACGATGGCAGCCAAATGACCGATCAGCAACTACGCGATGAAACGACAACGCTGGTGATAGCCGGACACGAAACCACCTCAAACACCCTGGCTTTCACGTGGATGTTGTTGGCTCAACACCCGGAAGTTCAAGCAAAACTGGCAGAGGAATTACAAATCGTGCTGGGTGGACGTGCGCCGACGAGCGCTGATTTGGCGCGCTTGCCTTACGCCAATATGGTGATTAAAGAATCGATGCGATTCTATCCGGTTGTCACCGATCTGACTCGTGAAGCGACGCGAGATTGCGAAATCGCGGGTCAGAGCATTCCAGCCGGTTGCACTATCATCATGAGTCAATGGGTCATGCACCGCGATCCGCGTTACTTTGATGCTCCAGAGGTGTTTGACCCAGAACGATGGGCAGATGATCTAGAAAAGCGACTGCCGCGCGGCGTTTATTTTCCCTTCAGCGATGGTCCACGGGTCTGCATTGGTAAGAGTTTTGCCATGATGGAGGCAGTATTGCTCCTGGCAACGATCGCTCAAGCCTTTCAATTGGATCTCGTTCCTGTCCAAGCGATCGAGCTTCAGCCTTCCATTACCCTACGTCCCAAACACGGCATTCAAGTCGTGCTGAAACAAGCCTAGATCGTTCAAATTCGCCAACGCTTGGTATTAAAATCGCTGGTTTTATATCGAGCGTTTGAAATCAGATCGCTTAACTTACATCGTTGGTTCATCTCTACAAACGCTCAAATATAAACGTTGACTCATCATGGAAAAAACAAATTACCAGAATATTTCTACAAATCTTTTAATGTTTTTTAATCTAGGCTTATTAGTCTTTATGTCTTGGCAATTAACCCAACCTTTTGATTGCAACATAAATACTAAAGCTTCAGCACAGGGATACGTTCTAATTAAATGAGCTGATTGACTAATTTCAGGAGTGAAATGAGCAGCCGACCAGAAAGTTACGCTAAGGACTAAATAAGTCACTTACAGAATCTTGAGCGACCCTAGTAAGACTGTACCAATAGAAGTGTCTGAAAATTAGGGACTTCAAATCCTTGCTGCGTCGTACTCGTTTGCTGTACCAAACAAAGTAATCCTAATTAGTACATCTTATCGAGACTGATTTCACCCCGCTGACAGCACTTTGCTGTTCGATAATTCAACAGAAGCAGGGCATCGACAACTACTTACCCTGGAAAACGGAATAGTTACCCAAAAAGCCCGCGAAGTACCTGAGTGGATAAAAACCTTACTACCCTAGTTTTATAGTCTAATACTTTTATGACTTAAAGCTATTAATATATTAATAACTAAAACTCTTAAGATTAAAAAGCAATACTACACATAGATACAAGTATTCCATAAAGGTCTAATACCTTTATGAACTTAAACGATAAAGCAATGTAGGTATTATGTATGTTGAGAGTTGCTGTGTTCAATCTTAAAGGGGGTACAGGGAAAAGCACGACAGCTTTGAACCTGGGTGCAGCTATGGCGGGGCCCAAGCGCCGAGTGTTGCTAATTGATCTAGATGGACAGAGGACTCTTTCATTTGCCTTGGGTATGGATGGGCAGACCCCTACAGCACTCGATTGGTTGACATCATCGGGTCTGTTTACTCCTTTGGCTACAGCAACAAAAAACTTGTCACTGATCCCTGGAAATATTGGGATGTTTCGTCTGAATACTGACAAAGACTTGTTCGCTCCAGCACTGTCGAGATTAGCTGGATTCTTCGATTTGGTCTTGATGGATTGTCCGCCTAGCTTGAGTATTGCATCCGTGCAGGCGCTCCTGAGCAGCGATCGCGTTTTGGTTCCAACTTTATGCGAACCTGCTGCGCTGCGGGGTTTTTCTGAGGCAATAACACTAATTCGAGATGAAAGACCGGATATGCCAATTGAGGCGCTAAGGGTGCGCTACAAGCCCCGATTAGTTTTGACCCGCGAGGCGGATGACTTACTAATCGAATCATCTGTGGAAATGGACTATCGGCTTCTACACGCTGTAATTCCTGAAAATATCAGCGTGGCTGAGTCTATCGCAGTGCAGAAATCTGTTTTAGACTACGCCCCTAATTCCAGCGGCGCAAAAGCTTATCAATCTCTT
>JBGTCQ010000239.1:0-2858 GCA_041748755.1 Chroococcidiopsidaceae cyanobacterium
CCAGCGACGGCGCGACAGAAACAATCGTCCTCCAGCCACGCTCTGTCGCTGACTTTTACCAAGAGTTAATGGCAACATTACGCTCTTTAGGGATTGAGGTGAAAATTCATGACTTACCGGATGAAGTAAGTAACCCGATTCCCTTTACGGCAGATCACGAACACGCCTCTTACGACGTGGAGTACGTCAACAGATTCTGGCGGATTCTAGTACAAACAGATCAAGTATTTAAGGAATTTAGAGCGCGATTCATTGGTAAATGTAGTCCCGTGCATTTTTTCTGGGGTAGCTTCGACTTGGCAGTCACGCGCTTTTCGGGACACCGCGCCCCAGAACGCGAGGGGGCAGATTCAATCACCCGTGAAGCCTACTCCCATGAAGTTATTAGTCATGGTTTTTGGCCTGGTAGTGGTATTCAAGCACCGGCTTTCTACTCCTATACTTCCCCAGAGCCTCCTGGCTTGGATCAAGAGCCGATTCGTCCTGGTAGTGCCTTCTACAGTCGGGAAATGTCAGAGTTTCTGTTAATGTATGACGATGTTCGGTGTGCAGACTCGCCGCAACAGGTAATTCTTGAGTTTTTGCAAAGCACCTACGAGGCAGGAGCAAAGTTGGCTAACTGGGATCGTGATGCCTTGGAGCGTTGAAGAACTATATCAAAGCTATCAACTAGCTGACACAAGCTGTTGGCAGTGGTTGCATAAGCCAAAAAACTCTAAGGTGTGGTAGAAGATCTTAAATTTGTGAGACTGATGCAGTTGAGTTTCTAATTCATGTACGGGGCATTCATCAATTGTAAATTATCGGTTTGACTTAGTAGAAGTAGCTGTAGAAATGGGAGTATAGCGGTGTTTGGGGTTATTGTTTTTCCTGGCTCAAATTGCGATCGCGATGTTGCTTATGTCACCCGTGATTTACTGCATCAGCCAACTCGTATGGTTTGGCACGAAGAAACTAATATCTCTGACTTGGATATAGTTGTAATTCCGGGCGGGTTTAGTTACGGAGATTATTTGCGTTGTGGGGCGATCGCGCGGTTTTCTCCCGTAATGCAGCAAGTTATCCAACACGCGCAGCAAGGTAAGTTTGTTTTGGGGATCTGTAATGGTTTTCAGGTATTAACTGAGACGGGATTATTGCCTGGGGTGCTAATGCGGAATCGGGATTTGCATTTTATTTGCGATCGCGTTCCCATCAAAGTTGAACGCACAAATTTGCCTTGGACTCAAGCTTATTCACTAGGGCAAAAAATCACTCTGCCAATTGCTCACGGAGAAGGTCAATTCTATGCTGATGGCGACATTTTAAAACAGTTGGAAGATAACGGTCAAGTCCTGTTTCGCTACAACGATAATCCCAATGGCTCTGTAAATAATATTGCTGGAATTTGTAATCGTCAGGGCAATGTTTTGGGAATGATGCCTCATCC
Source organism: Chroococcidiopsidaceae cyanobacterium (assembly GCA_041748755.1). Classification (GTDB taxonomy): domain Bacteria; phylum Cyanobacteriota; class Cyanobacteriia; order Cyanobacteriales; family Chroococcidiopsidaceae; genus JAHHHE01. Next base: position 1,430 of record JBGTCQ010000239.1, read on the forward strand.
TGAACGAGCGTCAGATCCAATGCTGGGTGGTACAGATGGCTTGAAACTGTTTCAGGGGTTATTAGAGAAAGTGCAGGCGATCGCCTAAGCAATAAAATGAGGCATTACCGAATCAAAAGTCTCATTCCCACTCATCCTAAAACTCAGCAACTCCTCGGTTTTGGAATTTTGGTGACAAGATCAAGTTAGGGTGCGATCGCGTGTAGACACATATGGATGCTGATGAGCTGAAGCGGCGTTATGCCGCAGGGGAGAGAGACTTTACGGGAGCCAACCTCACTAAAGCAAACTTGATTGGAGCCAACTTGGTTGGAGTCAAACTATGGGGAGCCAACTTGAGCGGTGCTAACTTAGCTAGAGCAAAGCTATGGGGAGCCAACTTGAGTGGCGCTAACTTAGTCAAAGCAAACTTGACTAGAGCAAATATGAGTGGCGTGAACCTAACTGAAGCTAATCTACGCCAAGCTAAACTAATTAATACCAAGCTGTATGGAGCCAATTTGAGTGGCGCTTACTACGATGAAACCACTCGGTTCTCTAAAGGTTTTGACCCTACCCTCAGAAGTATGCGGAAATTTTAACTGGTAGGCACTCGATAACGCAAGCCAAAAGCAAAGGGGATGCCAATGTGACATCCCCTTAATGTTCTGTGCATTAAAGCTGATTGAGCTAACAAACTACGGCTTGAAACTCTTATTTCACGTAGTTAATTTCCGCTTCTAGTTGTTGAACTAGGTTTTCATCACCATTAGCTCTGGCTACTTCCAAGCGATGCTGTAGGCTTTTTTGGATATTAAGGCGATGGGCTTCAGCTGCTTGTTTTGTGGCTTGTTGTTTATTTCTGTTCATGGTGAACCTTTTATCTATGTTTTCTTTGTTTGTCTTACTATCCTAACAAAGCAAGTATTTAGTAACAAGTGCTACAGAAGCAATTTTATATTTTCTTAATAAGATCAGTCTTTGGTTGTAGGGTAGCAAGATGCATCAAAACAGAATTCTGACCCTCCTAAGTGATTTTGGGTTAAGTGATGTGTATGTAGGTGTGATGAAGGGAGCGATCGCTCAAGTCAACCCTTCTTTAACCATAGTGGATTTAACGCACCAAATTCCTCCCCAAAACATCTTCGCAGCACGGTTTTGTTTAATGAATGCCTACCCCTATTTTCCAGATGGGACAGTTCATGTGTCCGTAGTTGATCCGGGTGTGGGTAGTACCAGACGCGCGATCGCCGTGAAATTTGCCAATGGGTTTTTGGTAGGTCCAGATAATGGACTATTTAGTGGTGTGCTGAGTCAAAGTCCAGCTGTTACAGCCGTAGAATTGACAAATTCCCAATATTGGAGAACTCATAAACCTAGTACTACGTTCCACGGTCGAGATATTTTTGCCCCAGTGGGAGCATATCTTGCCAGTGGTATTTTCCTAGAA
>JBGTCQ010000240.1:0-2787 GCA_041748755.1 Chroococcidiopsidaceae cyanobacterium
TGGCTGTTTTATCCCAAACAAGCTTTATCAGATGCAGCGCGGCAGCGGTTACGGGCGATTCAAGAATTTACTCAGTTGGGTTCCGGATATCAACTGTCGATGCGCGATATGGAGATTAGAGGTGTTGGTAATCTTTTGGGAGCACAACAGTCTGGTCAAATGGATGTACTCGGCTTTGACCTCTACATGGAAATGTTGGAAGAAGCGATCAGAGAAATTCGTGGTCAGGAAATTCCCCAAGTTGACGATACGCAAATTGACCTTAATCTTACTGCTTTTATTCCAAGTGACTACATCCCAGATTCAGATCAAAAAATGAGTGCTTATCGAGCAGTTGCTACTGCTAAATCTCAGGAGGAATTAAATCAGATTGCGGTAGAATGGGGCGATCGCTATGGTTCAATTCCTGTAGCAGCAAATCAACTCTTGCGAGTGATGCAACTCAAACAGCTAGCGAAGTCACTCGGATTCAGTCGGATCAAACCAGAGGCAAAACAGCACGTTGCCTTGGAAACTCCGATGGCAGAACCCGCTTGGCAGCTGTTGGTGGCAAATTTACCAGGACATCTGCGATCGCGGTATGTTTATGCTCCAGGTAAAGTCATCGTCCGGGGTTTAAATGTCCTGAGTGCCAATCAACAACTAGAAACCTTAATTGACGCTTTAGGCAAGATGCAAGGCGCACTACCAGAACCAGTTCTTGTTTGACTCACATCTTGCACCTAACGAAAAGATCAACTTTTTAAGCTCTCCTAATTTTTTTAAGCAATCACCTTGACTTAAAAAGCTTAATTTAAGCACGGTTCAGCTTGGAGGCAATTTGACTAAAATGCCCACATTGGATCGATTTGAGCTTGGTGCAAGCCATGAGGAGGACATAACGTTTTTCTAGCTTGCCATCCTCACGCTATTAGAAGGAAATATCATATGGGCAGATTTATCTCAAACCTGCATAGATCATACCCTGCTAACTAGGTATAGAATTACAATCCATAGCTTGCAATAGCGGATTGTCTCCTATTTCCCACTTCCCGTTCTTTTTCTTTACTGATACATATATCCACGATACGTTGCGGTTAGACCAATCAGACCATTTACCTGCGGAATAATCTTTTCGTGCTATTGACTGGACGTTTAAAATTCCAGTAGCCTCAATCCCGTTTAGCTTGTCTGCGGGGGTCAAGTCAAACAAGACCCCTATAGCTTTCACACCAGTTATCTGATAAAAGCGGTCATCAAACTTGAAAAAACTCGACTCTCCTTTTTTACAGAAATACTTATCCCAATATTCTTCTGCTATGTTATTTAATTCATTGGTCATAGCTGAATTTTCAATACTACCTGCTTTAGTCCTGCTTACACCGTATTCGGCTGGGACAACACAGCTTGAAAGCATTAACAGAGTTGAGGCTAGAAGAATAAATTTGAGTTTCATGGATACACGTAATGTAAATCTAAGGGCAAGCTACATTTCTAGTGTTCCCATTCCCCGTACAAGGTTAACCACGTCATTGTAGGGAGAAGTTTGAACAACTCTAGTTTTTAGAAACCGATTGCACTGTACTGCAAGACAATGCATTTTGGTATAATACGATCTGTTACCTAGTTGCAAAAGCAGTTATGAGTAAAGAAAATATTACATTCCGAGTCGATAGCGAGAAGAAAATGGCGCTTGATGCAATTGCAGCAAACATGGATCGAGATCGCAGCTATGTCTTGAACGAAGCAATAGCAGCATACGTTGAAATGCATAAGTGGCAGATTGAAGAAATTAAAAAGGGAATTGCTGAGGCAGATGCGGGCGACTTTGCCAGCGAAAAAGAAGTCGAGGCTGTTTTTGCTATTGACGAATGAAGATTAAGTGGCTACGCAAAGCACTCCGTAATCTGGAACAGGCTTACGAATACATCTCAAAAGAAAATCCAGAGGCGGCACGTCAAACAGTCCAAAAGATTCAGAGTGCCGTTAGTCAACTCGCCAACTATCCCTTAATGGGACGGACTGGGCGTGTAGAAGGCACGAGAGAACTTGTAATTTCCACAACATCAAATATCGTTGCTTACCGAGTTCGAGGGGATGCGATAGAAATCCTGCGGGTTCTTCATACCTCACGGCGTTGGCATGACTCATTTTAATCCGCTCTCGCGTGCCTTGATTGCCACACAATGCCAAAATCTTAAAAAAGGAATAAATTAAAAATGCTACTGCATTTAAGTACCTGGTCTGAAGTAGAAGTTTACCTGGAGAAATCTCAAGGCATTATCCTTCCGATTGGTTCTACAGAGCAACATGGGCCGACGGGGTTGATTGGCACAGATGCGATTTGTGCAGAGGCGATCGCGCGTGGTGTCGGAGAAGCAACTGGGGCGATCGTTGCTCCCACAATCAACGTTGGTATGGCGCTGCACCACACCGCCTTTCCTGGCACAATTAGTTTGCGACCTAGTACGCTAATTCAGCTGGTTCTCGACTATGTTACCTGTTTAGCTAGGGCTGGATTTACTAAGTTCTTCTTTATTAACGGTCACGGCGGCAACATTGCCACCCTCAAGGCAGCTTTCGCGGAGACATACGCTCATATTTGCGACCTCAACATTCCCAATGCTCAACAAGTACAATGTCAAGTGGGTAACTGGTTTATGTGCGGCTCTGTTTACAAATTAGCAAAAGAGTTATACGGCAATCAAGAAGGCTCTCATGCGACACCAAGCGAAGTAGCTGTGACTCAGTATGTTTATCCACAAGCAATCAAGCAAGCACCTTTATCACCAGAAGTTGCATCTGGAC